>NZ_CAWMFQ010000374.1:0-17858 GCF_963866995.1 Aeromonas sp. ZOR0002
CCACCTGCCGGGCAAACTGCTGCAGGCGATCCCGGTGAAACGCCGAGCGCCCGAATCCCGGGGTGAAGGGGTTGTTGGCCACCGCCATGAACAGCGAGGAGGCGTGCTTGAGCGGCCCGGTCAACTCCGACGCGATGCGCTCGTAATTGCGGGGGTAATCGAACCAGAGGCTGGCGTCGATGGCGATCACTCCCTGGAACTGGCCGCCGTCTTGCGCCTGTGCATCGAGCGCCAGCAGGCCGCCGAGGGAGTGGCCCACCAGCAGGGCCGGCGCCCGGGTCCGAAACCTCTCCTCGATGAGGGGGCGCAGCTCCTCACTCAGATAGCGCAGGAATCGGGGCCCGCCCCCCGTCACGGCATAGCCGGGCCCCGCCGGTGACCCATTGGGCAAGGTCATGGTGTGGCTCGGGGTGTAATCCCGCATCCGGTCGGTGTTGTGGACCGCGACGATGATGAGGGGGGGAATCGCCGGATTGAGCCCGGCCCGCAGGGCCCGGGTGATGCCGACAACCTCCAGCAGACTCTTCTCCCCGTCGAGCAGATAGAGCACGGGGAACCGAGCCCCGGGCTCGCGTTCATATTCCTGGGGCAGGGAGACGCTGTATTGCCGCGTCTCCCCCAGCAGGGCCGAATGGTGGGTGAAGCGCTGGGCGTAGTGGAGCATGTCTGCCTGGGCAGAAGAGAGTGTGGTCATGGTGAGCAGCAGGATGATGAGTCTTGTCATGAGATGAACCAGGATTGTGTCGCCGGCCTTGGGGATCCCCCGTAGGGCGGCGCACAGAGACGACAGCAGGGCCCGCAGGCCCTGCTGTCGTCGGTCGTTACAGCTTGTAGGTGAAGCCTGCCATCAGGTTCGCCGGCTCGCCGTACATGTTGAAGGTGCTGGTGGAGCCGACCCGGTAGAAGTACTCCCGGTCGAGCAGGTTGTAGAGGTTCAGGGTCGCCTGCATTCTGTCGTTGATCTCGTAACGCACCGCCGCATCGAACAGGGCATAGCCCCCCTGATGGGTCTCGACCCCCTTCTGGTTGAAGCCGTAGTCGCTCACCGCCGTCATGCCTGCCCCGAGGTGCAGCCCCTGCACCCAGTCGGCCAGGTGGTAGTCGGTCCAGAGTGAGAGGGCATGACGGGGGATGGTGTCGAATTTCGGGTTGTGATCCCCGGCCTTCTCCTCGATGTCGGTGAAGGTATAGCCGGCCATCACCATCCAGTTCTGGCTGAGATAGCCGCTCGCCTCCAGCTCCACCCCTTGCGTCTCCACCTTGCCGGTGGCCCAGTAGGTGTTGGTGATGGCAATGCCCTGATCGTCGTAGGCCTGGGCCGCGATGTTGTCGTCCTTCATCAGGAAGAGGGTCGCCCGGGTGTTGAGCAGGCCGTCACGCAGCGAGGACTTGATGCCGGTTTCCCACTGGCTGCCCTCCCGGGGCTTGAGCAGGTTGCCGCTCTCGTCCTGGCTGGTCTGGGGCTTGAACACCTTGGAGTAGCTGGCATACCAGGCGTGTTCGTCGCTCAGGTCATAGACGGCCCCCGCGTAGGGGGTGAGCTTGCCGTTGAACGCACTGGACTCGCCGCTCTGGGCTCCGGAACTCAGGGTCGTGCTGACGGCATCCAGATCGTACCAGGAGACGCGGGCCCCGGTGATCACCGCCAGCGGCTCCAGCAGACGCCAGGTCACCTTGCCGTACAGACCGAGCTCCGACTGCTCCTCATGATCATTCTTGGTGTAGCTGTAGTCCGGCTTGGCGACCCGGGTCGGGTCGAAATCGAACACATTGATCTTGCCGAGGTTGCGGTTGGTGTAGGTCTGAATGTCCGACTCGTAGCGCTTGTAGTCGGAGCCCAGCACAAACTCGCTCTTGTGCCCCAACAGATCGAACATCTGACTGTAGTTGGCATCGAAGGCCATGTTCTTCTGCTGGTTCCCCTGGCCGTTGAACATCAGCCCGGTGTTGCCCGCCACGTCCACGGGGCCGTTGGTGAAGGTCTGCTCCAGCCGCATGTCGTGATCCATGTAGCGGGCCGAGACCTGACCCACCCCGCCGTTGGCAAAGGCGTGTTGCAGCGAGGCCCCCACATCCGTGGTGTCGGCGTCGAAGAAGTCTTCAGCCGACCCCAGGTAGGTGCTGCGGCCGATGTCGAGCAGGGAGCCGTCCTTGTACGCCGGCAGGCCGTTGGTGGGCAGGATGTCCTTGGTCTGGTGCAGGGCGTAGACGGAGAGGCGGGTGCGATCCGAGAGATCGAACTCCAGGGTGCCGTAGTAGGTACCGTTGTCGTTGTTGTTGTAGTCCACCTGGTTCTTGATGTCGGCGTTGGCCACCACGACGCGGCCGCGCAGGGAACCCTCGTCGTTGAGTGCGCCCCCCATGTCCGCCTCCAGGTAATGCCTGTCCCAGCTACCATAGCGCGCCGTGACCGAGCCCTTGAAGGCGTCGGTCGGACGCTTGAGCACCATGTTGATCACGCCCCCCAGCTCGCTGGTGCTGTTGAAGAGGCCGGAGGGGCCCCGCATGATCTCCACCCGATCCACCGCCGCCAGCGACGGCAGGGTGCCGTACTTGCTCTGCATGGGCGATGGCAGGCCGTTGAGGTTCACTTCGTCGTACTCATAGCCACGGGAGAAGATGGAGGAGCGACCGCTGTCGTTGACCAGGGTGCGCAGACCCGGCGTGAACTTGGCCAGATCGTCCACCGCCACGAAGTTGCGCTCCTCGATGTAGTCGTTGGTCAACACGGTGATCGACTGGGGGATGTCTTTGAGGGCCGCCGGCGTCTTGGTGCCGACGGTGGCCGAGTCGACCCCATAGCCTCCCGTCTCCTCCGACGGCGACATCCCGTAGAGTGGATTGCCATAGACAACCAGGGTTTCGTCCGGCTTGATGTCCGGTGTGTGTGCCCCTGCCGGGGCGGCAAAGGTGACGGCCAGAGCGGCAGAGATGGCCAGAGCCAGCGGGCTTCGCGCTTTATCCTTCAAGACAACCATAGTAAGAGTGACCCCAAGATAGAGGTGATAATCATTTTCATTTAATTTTCCGGGGGCTAATATATCACTCCATCTTCCGCCGCAGTTTTGCGGTGTGGTCATTTCACTCTTCGACATGGTCAAATTGCACATGACTGACACAGTGGCAAGGGACACCAGCGCACGCCAGCGAGGCCGTTTCACCGGCAGGGTGGAGAACCTGGTGATCCAGGAGGGTCTTCGCTTTCACAACAAGGACATCGTTCACAAGGCAGACTTCGCCACCGAGCGGGAGTTGCCGCCGCAGTTGATCATCGCCATTCCTCTCGAGAGCCGTGCCCTGATGACCTATGGCGCCACTCACAGGCTCAAGGGGTGCCGCTTCCATGAGTCCGACCCCATAGTGGCAACCGCCATCCTCTATACCGAGCCCGACATCGTGCAGGGGGCGGCCAAAGCCCAGGTGCGCAGCCGCAGCATCGTCCTCTCCCTGGACCACACCTGGCTCGCCCACAACCTGGCACAGGCGCATCGCAAGGCTTTCGCACAGACCTTCAGCCGCCATCTGAGCCGCGTCGACTGGACCCTGCCCGCAGCGCTTGGACAGATTGCGGAAGCGCTCAATCTCACCAGCAGCCAGAACGCCTCCGAGATGCTGATGCGCAAGGCCTTTGCCCTCAGTGTCTGGGAGAGCCTGATGACCCACCTCCAGCAGGCCGCCTCCCCCTGTTGCCAGCGCCAGAACGAGCAACCGACACGCCTCAAGATGCTGCTCAGGGATGAAAAAGTGGACGAGATGACCCTGACCGAGATCGCGGCCACCCTCGGCATGAGCGTCTCCACCTTGCAGCGAGCCGCAAAAAAAGAGCTGGGCATGAGCCTGCAGCGCTACCTTCGCCAGCGAAAGCTGCAAGAAGCGCGGGCCAGGCTGGAGGCGCGCAGCCTCTCTCTGCAAGGGGCCGCCGCCCACGCCGGCTATGACCATGTGGCCAATTTCATCACGGCGTTTAGAAAGCAGTTCGGCTTCTCGCCGACGCGGATCGCCAGACAGGGTAAAGAGCAGGAGCAGGCGCCCTCTGCAACGCCTTGAGCCTCCTTGTTCATGCGCAATACATCTTTGCTCTGGGATAGTAGGCACCACGCAGGTGGGGTGGTGCTTGAAATCAGCGCTCGTCATCCACACATTCAGTGCATACAATGCGTTAACGAAGCACACTTGGTCGCTTCACCCCGGAAATCAAGAGGACATCAAGATGGATACCCGTTCTATCTACACTGGCACCCAGGGTGCCGTGCGCGACACCAACAAGGTGCTGCGCAACACCTACATGCTGCTCTCCCTCACTCTTGGCTTCTCAGCCGTGGTAGCCGGGGTAGCGACCGTCATGAACATGCCGCCCCTGCACTGGGCCGTGTTCCTCATCGGTGTCTACGGCCTGATGTTCCTGACCGAGAAGAACCGTGACAACGGCATGGGGCTGGTGTTCACCTTCGCCCTGACCGGCCTGCTGGGCTATAGCCTCGGCCCCATCATCAACATGTACATGAACAACGGCGGCGGCGAGATCGTGATGACGGCGCTGGGCGGTACTGCGCTCACCTTCTTCGGCCTGTCTGCCTATGCCCTGACCACCAAGCGGGACCTCTCCTTCCTCGGCGGCATGCTGTTCGTCGGGTTCTGGGTACTGCTGGTAGCCATGGTCGCCAACATCTTCCTGCAGATGAGCGCCCTGAGCCTGGCCCTGTCCGCCATGTTCATGCTCTTCTCCTCCGGCGCCATCCTGCTGACCACCCAGCAGATCGTGCGCGGCGGCGAGACCAACTACATCTCTGCCACCGTCACCCTGTATGTCTCCATCTACAACATCTTCCTGAGCCTGCTGAGCCTGCTTGGCGGCAACCGCAACTGATGGATGCTTGATATGCACAAGACCCCGCTTCGGCGGGGTTTTTATTGGCGCCCATTTCTGTCAGGATAAGTTGCAAATCAAGGATATGAAGCGAAGTGGCCCTGATCCAAATCAGGGCCGTTTCGTTGTCGACAGGTTATGCTGTCGCTTTCGTTTCGCTCAAGGGTTGCCTTCATCCCATGCCCATGGACTTCTCAGGTTTATTGCGCCGTCTGCTGACCGACAGCCACATCGATTTCACCTCGTTCAAGGGTGGTGCCTAGCATGCCGATGGATTTCTCCGGCCTGCTGCGCCGGCTGCTGACAGACAGCCACATCTATTTCGCTCTCAAGGTCCTGCTCGCCATCGCGGGGCTGCTCGCCTTCGCGCTGGCTACCGGTGACATCCAGCTCACCGTGCTGCTCTCCCTCGGGGTGGTGGCCGGCGCCATCGCCGAGACCGACGACAGCCTCTGGGGCCGGGTCAAGAACCTCGCCATGACCCTGCTCTGCTTCCTGTTTGCCTCATTGTGCGTACAGTATCTCTTCCCCACCCCCTGGCTGTTTGCCATCGGGCTCGCGGGCTCCACCTTCCTCTTCGTCATGGTGGGTGCCCTCGGCCAACGCTACGCCACCATCAGCTTTGGCTCCCTGCTGATTGCCATCTACACCATGCTGGGGGCCGCCAAGGCGCCGGATCTCTTCTATCAGCCGCTGGCCCTGTGCGCCGGGGCCCTCTGGTACGGCCTGGTGTCCCTGGTCTGGCTCTGGCTGCTGCCCTACAAGACCCTGCACGAGCAACTGGCCCAGAGCTACTTCGCCCTCGCCCGCTACTTGCAGGAGAAATCCCGCTTCTTCCCGGCCGACGAACACGGCGCCCAGGCCATCCGCCACAATCTGGCCCAGCTCAACATCAACCTGGTCAATGCCCTGAACCAGGCCAAGACGGCGCTCAATGCCCGTCTTCATGCCCCCGGCCGCCACGGGGTTGCCCCCGAGCTCGCGGGCCTGCTGCGCCTCTACCTGCTTGCCCTGGAGATCCAGGAGCGGGCCACCTCCAGCCACTACCCCTACAGCAAGCTGGAAGCGGAGCTCAAGCAGGGCATCGTCCTCGACGGCTTCCAGGAGGTGCTGTCACAGCTTGCCGACGCCTGTCAGCAGCTCGGCTACGCCATCCTGGTGCACAAGCCCTACACCCACCACAAACGCATTCACTGGACCCTGGAGGCCCTCGGCGATCAGCTGGAGTTCACCCACCTCAAGCAGCACTACCCCAAGACCCTGCTGACACCGATGAAGTTCCTGCGTCGCAACCTGGCCAGCATCAACCAGTTGCTGCAAAGCGCCGAAGAGCTGCAAAACCCCGCCGCGCCGCCCACCAGCCTGCCTCCCCTGGCACGGCCGATCGCCCTGCCCTTGCTGGCATTGCTCAGGCAGCACCTGACCCCGAACTCCATGGTGTTTCGCCATGCCCTGCGGCTCTCCCTCGGGCTGGTCGTGGGCTATGGCATTCTACAGGCGTTTCACCTGGACAAGGGGTACTGGATCCTGCTCACCGTATTGTTCGTCTGCCAGCCGAGCTACAGCGCCACCCGCCGTCGTCTGGTGCAGCGGATGCTCGGCACCTTTGCCGGTATCCTCATCGGCGTGCCCGTGCTCTGGTTCTTCCCCGAGCTGCACCTGCAACTGGGGATCATGGGGCTGGCCGCCTTCCTGTTTTTCACCCAGGTACGCAGCAACTACAGCGCCGCCGTCTGCTTCATCACCCTCTACGTGCTGATGGCGTTCAACCTGCTGGATGGCATCGGCTTCGCCATCCTGGGACCCCGCCTGCTCGATACCCTGCTCGGCTGCCTGCTCTCCTACGCCCTGGTGGCCTGGCTCTGGCCCGACTGGCAATACAAGCGGTTGCCAACCCTTATCGCCAACTCCCTGTCCGCCAATGCGAAGTACCTCTCGGCGGTTCTCGCCAGCCTGCATCGCCAGCGGGATGAATCCCTGGACTACCGGGTAGCCCGCAAGTGTGCCCACCTCGCCGACAGCGAGCTGGCCATGGCCTGGCAGAGCATGCTGGTGGAGCCGAGCAAGCGCCGCCGCTTCCTGGATCTCTGCTTCACTCTCACCTGGCGCAACCATGCCCTGCTCTCCTATATCTCGGCACTCGGGGCCCATCGCGACAAACTCGAGCCCATCGAGGGGCTGGAGGAGATAAGCCGCCACATCAGCCAGACCCTGGAGCAGGCCGCCGATCACCTGGCGGGGCAGATGCCGACGCCACTCGCGGGAGCCTGTCCGACCATCGCTCCGGAGAGCAGCGAGGAGCAGCTGATGCTGAGCCAGCAGCTCTCCCTCATCAGCCAGTTGGCAGACGAGCTGCTGATGCTGGCCAACGACGGCCAGTTGCTGACAGGTCAGGGCCGGACCTAGCCGGGCATAGCCGCCGGGCCTGTCTCGCCCGAGGCAGGCGCCGCCCCGGTTGCCGGACGGGACGCAAGGCGCTACCATGCCCGCCCCATTGAGATAGCCTTTTCGAGGAAGCGTCATGTCCGAGCCACACCATTTGCAGTTCAACGGCCAACTCATCGAGACCGATGCCCAAGGCTATCTGCGCCACAGCGAGCAATGGAGCGAGGCGCTGGCCTTGGTGCTGGCCGAGAAAGAGGGGATAGTGCTGGAGGATCCCCACTGGGAAGTGGTGCGTTTCGTACGGGCCTTCTATCTGGAGTTCAACACCTCCCCCGCCATCCGCGCCCTGGTCAAGGCAATGGAAAAGCAGTACGGCCCGGAGAAGGGCAACAGCCGCTACCTCTACAAGTTGTTCCCGGAAGGCCCCGCCAAGCAGGCCACCAAGATCGCAGGCCTCCCCAAGCCGGTGAAGTGCATCTAGTCCTCCTCGGCAGCCCGATAGCCACACTGCCTCCCCCGTGTTGGACACAAAAAAAGACCGCGCCCATGTTGCCATGAGGCGCGGTCTTTTCATTTCATCATGCTGTCAGGGGTTGTAGGCCACCACGGAGCCGCTCAAGCCCGTCATCTGGCTGATCCGGCTCTGCATGCCCTGCAACTTGGCCTTGGAGACATCCGGCCCGATGAAGACCCGGTTGATCTGCCCCTGCACCGGAGTTCTCGGCGACGTCTGGGCCGAGTAGCCCGCCGCCCTCAGCTTGCTCACCAGGGCATTGACGCTGTCTGCATTCTTGAAGGCGCCGAGCTGCAGGATCCAGCTCCCCTGAGCCGGGGCTGCTGCCGGTGCCGTAGTCGGCTGGGCCATCTTGCTCGCGATAAGATCATCCATGGTCTTGATCTGGCCCGCCTGTGGCTTGGCCTCCACCGGTTTTTGCACCTCTACCGGCTTGGTTGGCACCGGCTTGGGTTTGGGCTGCTCCACCGGTTTCTTGGCGATCACTTCCGGCTTGGGCTCGGGTTTGGGCTGGGGCTTGGGTTGTGCCACGGCCTGTACCGGCTGCTGCTGGGTGATGGGAGCCTGACTGGCTCCCGCTGGATTGGCTCCCCCCTGATTGGCCAGGGTCACGGTATCGCCAATCTCCTCTACTTGCCACTGGGTCGCGGCAGAGGCCTGCTGCTGACTCGCCAGATGCTCGGCCGGCAGGGTGCTCGCCGCCGAGACCTGAAGCGCAGGTTTGGCGGGCTCCAGCTCCGGACGCAGGGGGATCTTGGCGAAGGCCTCGTCCTTCTGCTCCAGCTTGTTGCCGTCCATCAGGTCCGGCAGAAAGATGACCACCAGGGCGACCAGGATGACGGTCCCCACCAATCTGTTTTGAAACTTCGAAGCCAAGTTAATTTCCACCCATGTTACTTAGGATCCATTGCAATCTTGCACACTTCGCAAAGAACGCCTCCCCTCACGCCGGCTGGCGAAGCCGGGTCCCTCGCCACCCACTTGGCCTGAAAGGGGATTATCCAGTGCAAAACCCGGCCCGTCGTCACGATGACGGAGCCAGGGGAGCGAACGGCTCAGACCGAGCCCAGAGCCAGCACGTCGGCGACAGTGTAAAACGAGCCGAACACAATGACCATATCGTCAGGACTCGATGCGGCCAAGGCGGCGCCGTAGGCATCCCCCACGCAGGCAAAGGTGAGCGCCACGCCCCGGCCGCTGCCAAGGGCCGTCGCCAACTGGTCGGCCGTGGCCGCGCGCGGGCCGTGGAGGCTTGCCAGGAACCACTCGTCAATCAGACCGTCAAGCTCGGCCAGCGACCCCGCCATGTCCTTGTCCTTGAGCATGCCAACCACGGCGCGGCGCTTGCCCTTGCCGGGGAGCTGGCGCAACTGGCTGGCGAGATAGGCGGCAGAGTGGGGATTGTGGGCCACGTCGACGATGACCAGCGGCGAGGTTTGCAACTGCTGCATCCGGCCAGCAAGGCGGGCATTGGCCAGGCCGTCGCGGATGGCGGACTCCGCCAATGGCAGACCGAGGGACTCCAGGGCCGCCAGCACGGTGACCGCATTCATCAGCGGCAGGGCCGGTTTGGGCAATCCCGACCAATGGTGCAGGCCGTGATAATCCCAGTCACCTTCATGCTCGTCACCACGAAAATCGATGCCGACCTGACGCAAGCAGGCGCCGAGGCGCGCCGCTTCGCTTGCGATGGTCGACGGCGGATTGGGCTCCCCGCTGATGGCGGGTTTACCTTTGCGATAGACGCCAGCCTTCTCCACCGCCACCGCCTCCCGGGTATCCCCGAGCCAGTCGCAGTGATCCAGGGCAATGGAGGTGATCAGGGCGACGTCCGATTCCACCACATTGGTGGCGTCGAGCCGCCCCCCCAGCCCCACTTCCAGCAAGAGCACATCGGGCGCGGCGCGGCGAAACAGCCACAGACCCGCCAGGGTGGCGAACTCGAAGAAGGTGAGGGCGATGTCGCCCCGGGCGGCTTCTACCTCGGCAAAGGCCGCGCAGTGATCGCCATCGGCCAGCTCCTGGCCATTGACGCGCACCCGCTCGGTAAAGCGCAGCAGATGGGGGGAGGAGTAGACACCGACCCGGTAGCCGGCGGCCATCAGGATGCTGGCCGCCATGGCGCAAGAGGAGCCCTTGCCGTTGGTGCCCGCCACCGTGATCACCTTGAACGGCAGTTCGGTGAGGCCCATGCGGCGGGCAACCGTGCCGACCCGCTCCAGCCCCATGTCGATGTTGGCCGGGTGGATCTGCTCCAAATAAGAAAGCCAGTCGACCAGCGACCGGCTTTGGGATTGTTGCATGTGTGAACTCATCTTCAGTCTTCGATGACCTGAGTGTTCATCAGCTTGGCCAGCAGACCGGCCAGACGGTTGCGCATTTCGCGCCTGTCGATGATGAGATCGATGGCGCCCTTCTCCAGCAGGAACTCGGAGCGCTGGAAGCCTTCCGGCAGTTTCTCGCGCACGGTCTGCTCGATGACGCGGGGGCCGGCAAAGCCGATCAGCGCCTTGGGTTCGCCTACGTTGATGTCACCCAGCATGGCCAGACTCGCTGAGACGCCACCCATGGTGGGGTCGGTCAGCACGGAGATGAAGGGCAGGCCCGCCTTGGTGAGGCGATCTAGGGCCGCACTGGTCTTCGCCATCTGCATCAGGGAGAACAGGGCTTCCTGCATCCGCGCACCACCGGAGGTGGAGAAGCAGACCAGGCCGCGGCCCTCCTTGATGCTCTCCTCGACGGCGCGCACGAAGCGGGCACCGACCACGGAGGACATGGAGCCCCCGATGAAGGAGAACTCGAATGAACAGGCGACGACCGGTACCCCCTTAAGGGTCCCCTTCATCACCACCAGCGCATCCTTCTCGCCCGTCTCTTTCTGGGCGGCAGACAAACGATCCTTGTAGCGCTTGGAATCCTTGAATTTCAGGATGTCTTGCGGCTCCAGCTCGGCCGCGACTTCGCTGCGTCCCTCGGTGTCGAGGAAGCTCTCGAGACGGGCACGGGCGCTGATGCGCATATGATGGTCACACTTGGGGCACACTTCGAGATTGCGCTCCAGCTCTGCCCGGTAGAGCACCTGTTCGCAAGCAGTACACTTGGTCCACACCCCTTCCGGAATGTTGTGACGACGCGGTGTGGTGATCTTGCTCTTGGGAAGGATCTTCTCAAGCCAGCTCATGGAATTCCTTAATGCATTTGTGCCTGACAAAACACATCGAGCCTTGATTGTTCAATGACTTAACGGCTCGATGGCAATAAACGACGGATCATTAAACCACAAATTTTCGGGCCCAGTTACTAAAAACTGGTCGTACCCGGTGCCGAGTCCGGCAGCCACAGCGGACCGAGGGGCGGCCGGGGCAACCCGAATTCTGCCGGGTAATCCACATCCACCAGATAGAGGCCGCCCGCCTTGGCGGTCGGGCCCGCCAGGTTGCGATCCTTCGCCGCCAGCACCTCGGCAATCCACTCCACCGGTTGAAGCCCCTGCCCCACCAGCAGCAGGGAGCCGGTGATGTTGCGCACCATGTGATGCAGGAAGGCGTTGGCCTTGATGTCGAGCACGATGTAGGGGCCGGAACGGCTGACACACAGGTGGGTCACATTGCGCCAGGGGGTGTTGGACTGACAGGCGACAGCCCGGAAGGTGCTGAAGTCATGCTCCCCCAGCAGGCTCTGGCCGGCCTGGTGCATCAGCGTCGCATCGATGGCTTCGTGGTAGTGGCTGACGCCTTGGCTCAGGATCGCCGGGCGGTAGTTGTGGTTGTAGATGACGTAACGGTAGCGGCGGGCGGTGGCGCTGAAGCGGGCATGGAAATGCTCGTCCACTTCCCTGACCCAGCGCACGGCGATGTCAGGGGGCAGGTTGGAGTTGAGCCCCAGGGTCCAGGCGCCTTCTGCGCGGTTCGACTCGGTATCGAAGTGGATCACCTGGCCGGTGGCATGCACCCCCGCATCGGTGCGACCGGCACACTGGATGGAGACGGGGTGGTTGGCGATGCGGCTGAGGGCTTTTTCCAGCTCCTCCTGAACGCTGATCACTTCGCGCTGGCGCTGCCAGCCGAAGTACCGGCTGCCGTCATATTCAATACCAAGGGCAATTCGCATGGGTAACGGTGTCTTCTGATGAAAGGATGCAGTGAAAGAAACGGGGCGGATTATACGCGCTCGGGCTCAAAAGTCCCAGACCGGGCGAGGCCGCGGTGCGGGGCCCCCAAAGAGAGAGGGCAGCCCGCGGGCAGCCCTCTCTGGTGCATGGATGACAAGGGCCTGCCTAGCCCAGGCGCTTGAGCAGCTTCTGCGCCTCGCTGCGCTGGTGCTCGCTGCCCTGGGCCACCGCCTCTTCCAGCAGCTCACGGGCGCTCTCCTTGTCGTCGATCTCGAGGTAGGCCCGGGCCAGATCCAGCTTGGCCCCCACCCCGCCGTCATCGGCATCCACATCAAAGCCGTTGGACTCCGGCAGCACCTCGGGGAAACCGTCCAGCCCCACATCCAGGGAGAAGCCCTGATAGGGTTCCTGCTCCGTGCTGCTGGCATCGGCATCGGCCAGCAGCTTGTCGATTTCAACGAAGTCGCTGTCTTGCACCTGCTCGCGGGGTTTCACCTCCCCCTGATGGGACTCCACCTCGGCGAAGGCATCCTCGAAGTCCGCCAGGGCCAGCTCGCTGGGATCCCACTCGGACGCCGCCGGCTTGGTGGGCTCCAGCCCGAGCTCGGCCAGCATGTCGTCCACATCGTCCTTGCCAAACCCCGTCTCGTCGATGTGCGGCGCCTTGGCGGCAAGCTCATCGTCGGTCGGCTCGCCAAACCCGGTCTCTAGATCGCTCAGATCGAAGTTGGCCAGTGTCTCGTCACGCTGGCTGCGGCTCTCCTTCTGGGCCTGGGCCAGATCCGCTTCCAGATCCGCGTCCAGCTCGGCAAACAGGGCGGCCTGCAGCTCCTCCTCGGTCATGATCTCGTCATGACCACGAGCAGAGGAGGTGGGCTCGTCGGAGAGATCGAGTTCCGGCACCACGGGCAGATCGAAGTCACCCTCGTGGGCCAGATCCAGCTCGGGCACCAGATCCGGATCCCGGTTCGCCGTCGTCACCGCAGGCTCCACATCAAAAGCGGAGAGCGCCGTCTCGTCATCCCGGAAGATGACATCGGCGGCAGCACTGGCACCATCTTGCTTCCTGCTCACTTCCGGCTCGTTGAGATCCGGCATGCCATGGAGGGGCTCGTCATCCGCGATGCCCACCGTCATCAGCTGATCAAACTCGCTGTTCTCGTCTCCCATGACCATGGAGGTCGACTCGGAGAGGCTCTTCTCCTGCTCTTCCAGCTCGCGGCGGGCACGAGCACGCAGCCAGAGCGTGACCAGGGCAAGCACCAGGAGTACCGGCAGCAGGATGATCATGGCGAGATTGAGCGGCGAAGAGAGCAGCTCCATCAGCCAGCTCTGTTTGGGCACCGGCGCCACCACGGGAGGCGTCGGATTGGCCTTGAGTTCCGCCACCTCTTTTTGCAGGGCGGTCTGATCCTGCAACTGCGCCTTGAGGGTCTCCACCTCTTCGGTCAGGGCTTGCAGGCGCAGCTTGAGCCTGTGGTTCATCTCGGTGACCTGGCCGAGCTGGGCGTTGGCATCTTCCAGGGCCAGCGCCATCTCGGTAGAGGGTTTGCCCACCGCAGTGGCGGGCAGGGGCGCCGGCGCCGTGCTGGCGGCGCTGCTCGCAGCAGCGCTCACCACCACGGGGGTGGAGACAGCCGCCTTGGCGGTCTCCTTCACCTCGGGGGCAGGAGCCGTCGCCTTGGGTGCCGCCGGGATCGGCGCCGCCTTGGGCGGTGTATTCTTGGCCACCACAGCCGGCTTGGCCGGAGCAGGCTTGCTCACCACCGGCTGGGCGACGTGGGATTGCTTGTTGGCCAGGTATTTGGGGCTCAGCCCCTTCCAGCTCGCGTTGTCGCTGTTGAAGCGACGGCGTGCTTCGGCATCTGTGATGCGCCCCGCCTCTGCGGCGGTGGGCAGCAGGATGTGGGAACCCACCAGAATATGGTTGATGTTGCCGTCTGCGAAGCTTCGGGGGTTCTTGTCATAGATGGCCACCATGGTCTGGTAGACGCTTACCCGGTTGGACGGGCGATGCTTGCTCGCCAGACTCCAGAGGGTGTCGGTGGGACGCACGGGACCATAACTGCCAGCCGACGCAGCAGGCACCTGACGCACGATGGGCTGGGCTCTGGGCAGGGTGACGGGCGCCACGGGCTGGGCCCGGGGCTCTGGTTGCACCGCGGGGGGCGGTGAGCCATCCGGTCCCTTGAGTTCGACAAAGAAGGGTTCTCGCGCCCCCTCTTCGGCCTGAACCGTGCCCAGAAGCCCCAATGCGAGTAGCGTTGCCAGCGTTATGCGGGAATGTCCCATATTCGTTCCTTCGTATGACGGCCCTATCACATTGAAAAATCTGGATAGTTACCCCAAAACAATCGGCTCAATATAAATCAGGCGCCGGTCTCAAGCCAGCGATCCGACATATTTCGCGCCCGGCGGCGACCAGAAAGCAGCCCCAGACGCGAACCAGAGTGTAGAAAAAAACCTAGTCCACTGATATCACACGGTATTCCAAAAACCGGAGAGTGGGTTCCCGGTCACATACCGGGGCCAGGGCGCCCACATCAAGGCGGGGTTCCCTCCCCGCCCGGGGCCGACATCCGGCCTCAGAGGTAGTCGCGTACCAGCAGTTCGGCAATCTGCACGCTGTTGGTTGCCGCGCCCTTACGAACGTTATCGGCCACAATCCACATATTGATACCACTCGGATGAGAAATATCCTGGCGTACCCGCCCGACCATCACATCATCCTGGCCGGTGGCATCGCGCACCGGGGTCGGGTAGTCCCCTTCATCATCAAACAGGGTGACCCCCGGGGCATTGCGCAACAGATCCTTGACCTGCTCGGCGTCCAGCGGCTGGTGCAGCTCCACATGGACCGCCTCGGCGTGACCATAGAAGACCGGTACCCGCACGCAGGTAGGGTTCACGGCGATGCTGGCATCCCCCAGGATCTTCTGGGTCTCCCACACCATCTTCATCTCTTCCCGGGTGTAGCCGTTGTCGGTGAAAGCATCGATCTGCGGGATCAGGTTGAAGGCGATCTGCTGCGGATAGAGGGTCGGCTCCACCGGGCGGCCGTTGAGCAGGTGGGCGGTCTGGCCCGCCAGCTCGCTCACCCCTTCCTTGCCGGAGCCGGAAACGGATTGGTAGGTCGCCACGTTGATGCGACTGATGCCTACCTCATCGTGCAGGGGCTTGAGGGCCACCAGCATCTGGATGGTGGAGCAGTTGGGGTTGGCGATGATGTTGCGGTTGCGAAAATCGGCCAGCGCGTCCGGGTTCACTTCCGGAATGACCAGGGGAATGTCCTCGTCGTAGCGGAAGCAGGAGGTGTTGTCGATGACGATGCAGCCGTGCTCGGCGGCGATGGGCGCCCATTTGGCCGAGACCTCGGCACCGGCGGAGAAGAGTGCAATCTCCACCTGGCTCCAGTCAAAGGCCTCCACATCAAGGATGTCGACGTTCTTGCCGCCAAAACGCACCGTGTCCCCAGCGCTGCGACTGGAGGCGAGCGGATAGAGGGTCGCTACCGGGAAGGCGCGCTCCTCCAGGATCTCGATCATGGCCTGACCCACGGCGCCGCTGGCACCCAATACCGCTACGTTGAATTGCTGACTCACTGATCTGTTCTCCTGTGATGCGGCCCGTCGGGGCCGGGCATGAGGGCCCCGGCTGGCACGCGTATCGGTTTAATGACAGGCCCGCCATGATGCCGGGCCGGGGGGAAGCGCCGCCTGGGCAAGCCCCTCCCCTTGTTGAAATCGGGTTTATTGCTTCGAGACGGCAAAGCCCAGTCGGGCCAGTCTGTCGTCGGCGAAGGGCCCTTTCAGTTGCAAGGCGCCCAATTCGCGCCGCTCGGGGTAGCGCTTGCGCTGCTCATCGAAGCTTCCGGGCAGCCCGATCCGGTTGCGAAAACGGGCGTCGTCACGGCGCACGTCATAAACAAGGTGGACAAGCTGCTTGATGAGCGCCTGATCCGCCGGCTGCCCCGGCGTCAGCTCGCGCACCTCGGGGGCAGGCAGCAGGGATTGCAGATCCTGGCGCGGGGTGCGCCCCAGTTGCCGGCACAGCGCCTCATAGAGCATCCAGGTGCCACGGGCCTTGCCTTCCAGGCTGTAACCGGCGATGTGCGGGGTGGCCAGCTCGGTATGGGGCACCAGTTCCTTGAGGGGCTCGGGCTCTCCTTCCCATACGTCCATCACCAGCCGCAGGGGATGGGGCCCCTGCTGGCGGACAAGCAGGGCCCGGTTGTCCCACACCTCGCCGCGGGAGGCGTTGATAAGGATCTGCCCGGCCGGACGCTCGGCGATCTCCTCGGCTCCCAGCAGGTGGAAGGTGGCCTCATCCCCTTCACGAAGATAGGGGACATGGAAGCTGACGATGTCGGCATCCAGGGCAATGCGGTAATCCACGAAGTCGCCAGCGGCGCCGCTACCGGCCAGGGGCGGGTCGCAGCGCAGCACCTTCATCCCGAGCGCCTCGGCCTTGCCGGCCACGCTCTCGCCGGTGTTGCCGGCGCCGATGACGGCGAGGCTCATCTCGCTCAAGGTCAGCTCATGGCGTTCCGCCAGAACCAGCAGGGCGGAGAGCACGTAGTCCCCCACCGACACCTTGTTGCAGCCGGGGGCGCTGAAGAAGGGGATGCCCCGCGCCGCCAGCAGCCCCTGATCGATGTGATCCGTGCCGATGGTGGCCGTGCCGACAAACCCCAGCCTGGGGCAACTCGCCAGGAGCGCTTCGTTGACCCGGGTCACGGAGCGCACCAGCAGCACATCCGCCTCTTGCAGATCCGCAGCCTTTATTTCTCGTCCCGGCAGGGGAACCACTTCACCAAATTCCGCAAACAGCTCCACCGCATGGGGCATATTTTCATCAACGACGATCTTCATCGGCACGCATCTCGTCCACAAGGGCCACAGGCGCGCCATTCTAGCCCAAACGCGACGGATTTTCAGAGGCTTGTTGGCAGACCGCTCTGCGGCCATCTTTCCGCCTCCCGGCCTCAGGTGCGGGCACGATGCCCGGCAGCATCATATGTAACAGCCTGTTGCCCTCGCACCCTTCGCCTTGACCAGAGCAACCTGACTGGCACAATGACGCCTCTTTTTAGCCGCTCGCGCCACCGAACCGGACCCCTTGATGCCGACTCACTCCTCTTCGTTGCCACGCCGCAAGGTGCTTCATTTCAATGCCCTCCTGCTCCTTCCCCTGCTATTGCTCGTCTGCCTGCCCTGGCAGCCGTTCATGACCCAGGCCCTGCAATCGGGCTGGCTATGGTGGCCCTACGCCCTCACCCGCATGGTGGACTTGCCGGGGCTGGTCTTCACCATCGCCGCCCTGCTGCTGCTCACAAGACACAAGCTGACGCTGGACAGTCGCGCCTTGTTGGCGCTGGCTGGCGCCCTCTTTGTCGTGCTGGCGAGCGACTGGGTCATCAAGAGCCTCATCAAGCTGCTGACCGAGGAGCCCAGGCCCTACCTCATCTGGCTGGAGAGCCAGGAGCTGATCCCCGCCATCCGCCAGTTCTATGGGGGAAGCCAGGCCCTTCGCAGTGAACAGGTCCACGCCGCGACCCAGTTGCTGGCGCTGCCCGCCTGGCTCGGTCAGCACTGGCAGGCAGAGGTCAACTACGCCTTTCCCTCCGGTCACAGCATCGCCGCCATGAGCCTCGCCCAGTTCTTCGGCCTGATCTGGCTGGCCCGGGCTCCCGCCGGGGCCTGGCTGCTGCCACTCTGGGCCATCGGGATCGGCCTCTCGCGCACCCTTATCGGCATGCACTGGCCCCTGGATGTGCTGGCAAGCGCCCTGCTTGGCAGCCTCACCGCCCTCCTGGCCGCCCGCTGGTGGTTGCGCCACTACTGACCTCCAATAAAAAACGGGCACCTGGGTGCCCGTTTTTATCGCTTGTACGCCACTCACCCCTTCTGCTGCCAGCCCTCGGGATACTTGTAGCCGACGAAGCGCTTGGCGGCATAAGCCTTGAATTCGGGGGACTGTGA
>NZ_CAWMFQ010000375.1:0-671 GCF_963866995.1 Aeromonas sp. ZOR0002
CTTTACCACCACCCAGTTGATGAAGTCATAGCTGCGCTCGAGGAAGAGGCCGGAGCTGAACGGGATCCCGCTTGAGGCGGCAAAGTTGCCGTTGATGACGGAGAAATCCACATCCTCACGGGAGCGCGGCAGCTGCGCCGCCTCCAGCAGCACCAGCTTGAGGTTGTGGGGGTTCTTCACCACGTCGAACTCGCTCGCCTTGAGGGGATTGATCCCCTCCTTGAGGCTCAGCCAGCCCAGATCCTGCAACATCAGCAGTGCCCGGGCCTGGTTGGTGGGATCGTTCGGGATGGCGACCGTGCTTCCCTCTTTCACCGCCTTCAGATCCCCCAGCTTGCCGGCGTAGAGCCCCATGGGGCCGGTCGGCACCTGGGTGATGGGCGCCAGAGAGAGACCCCGGTCTTTGGCGAAGCTCTCCAGATAGGGCTTGTGCTGGAAGCAGTTGACGTCAAGCGACCCGTCCGCCAGGGCGATGTTGGGGGTCACGTAATCGGTGAACTCCACCAGTTTGACCTTGTAGCCCTTGGCTTCGAGCTGCGGCTTGATAGAGTCGGTGACCATGTCGGCAAAGTCGCCAACCGTGGTGCCGATGACGATCTCTTTCTTCGCCTCATCGATGGCAAAGGCAGACAGCGGCAGGCTGCTGGCGAGCAACGCCAGGGCGGAAAGGG
>NZ_CAWMFQ010000376.1:0-21535 GCF_963866995.1 Aeromonas sp. ZOR0002
GATCCCGACGGTCACATAGCTGCGATTGTTGCGCTCCAGGTGGGGCAACCAGGTCCCCAGCATATTCTCGATCTGCTGGATGAACAGCATGACATCCGGCTGGCTGGAGAGGTAGTTGGCCACGGGCTCATCCTTGCCGGTGAAGGGCTTGAGCTCCGGGATCCAGTGCGGGTTGGGCAGGAAACGGGCGTCGAACACGAAGTCCGCATCCTTGGGAATGCCGTACTTGAAACCGAACGACTCGAACACCAGCACCAGTTCGTTCTCTTTCTTGCCGAGCACCCGGGTTTTGATGAGCTCGCTGAGATCGTGGATGCTGAGGTTGGTGGTGTCGATGCGCAGGTCGGCGGTCGAGGAGAGCGGTGCCAGCAGGTGGGTCTCTTCCCGGATCGCCTCGTCCAGCGAAAGCTTGTTGCGGGACAGAGGATGCAGACGGCGGCTCTCACCGTAGCGTTTGAGCAGGGTCGCGTTGTCCGCATCGAAGAAGAAGCTCGAAAACTTGACTCGCCCCTCGTTGCGCACCTGGCTCAGCAGGTTCTCCAGCCTGTCTGCCTGGGCAGGCAGGTTGCGCACGTCGATGCTGACCGCCAGCTTGTCATACTGGCTCTCCACCGACACGATCAACTGGGGCAGCAGGTTGACCGGCAGGTTGTCCACGCAGTAGTACCCGAGATCCTCGAGCACCCTCAGGGCCACCGTCTTGCCGGAGCCCGAACGACCGCTTACTACTATTAACTGCATCTTGTCCCCTCACGCCAACGTGGCTGTGTCAGACCCGGCCTCAGGCCGACGTCATGATCTGATAGAGTTCTTCGTCGCTGGTCGCCTGGCGCAGCTGGCGGCAGACGGCCTTGTCACCCAGTTTGGATGCCATCAGGGAAAGAGTCTTGAGGTGCTGCTTGCACTCGCTTTCCGGCACCAGCAATGCAAAGAGCAGGTCAACCGGTTGATTGTCGATAGAATCGAAAGGGATGGGCTCGGAGAAGGTCATCAACACGGCGGTCGGCGCGAAGGCGTCGTCAATCCGGCCGTGGGGGATGGCGATACCGGCTCCGATCCCGGTACTACCCATCTTTTCTCGCGCCAGCAGGCTTTCAAACAGGACCTGGCGGGAAGCGCCGAGGCGCTCTGCGGCCAGTTCACTGATGATCTCGAGCGCGCGTTTCTTGCTGGTACAAGGGACCGCACTCTTGGTGCAGTCCCGACTCAGTATGTGTTCAAGTTGCATAGTTATTTTTGATTTAACTTATCTTTGTGCTTGATGATCTGCCGATCCAGTTTATCCAGCAGGGTATCAATCGCCGCATACATGTCGGCATGCTGCGAATTGGCGAACACCTCTCCCCCGCTGACATGCAGCTTGGCTTCGGCGATCTGGTTCAGTTTTTCGACGCTCAACACCACGTGTACGTTGTTGATATGGTCAAAGTGACGCTCGAGTTTGGCAAATTTGTTGTTCACATAATCACGCAGAGCTTCGGTAATCTCGACATGGTGTCCGGTCAGGTTAATTTGCATAACGTCTTCCTTTTGTTTGCCTAAACCAGGCGTTTGCGCTGATTGGATGGCGGGATCAACAAGGATTCACGGTACTTTGCGATCGTGCGTCTCGCCACCATAATACCCTGTTCGGCCAGCAAATCCGCGATCTTGCTATCACTAAGCGGCTTGGCGGGGTTTTCCGCCGTCACCAGCTTCTTGATCAGGGCGCGAATAGCGGTCGATGAGCACTCTCCTCCTCCCTCCGTATTGACGTGACTGGAGAAAAAAAACTTCAGTTCAAAAATGCCGCGGGGCGTATGCATGTACTTCTGGGTCGTGACCCGTGAAATGGTCGACTCATGCATCTCCACCGCTTCCGCGATGTCGTTGAGTACCATGGGTTTCATGGCCTCTTCGCCGTACTCGAAAAAGCCCTGCTGCTGCTCGACGATGCAGCTGGCCACCTTGAGCAGGGTGTCGTTACGACTCTCCAGGCTCTTGATGAACCACTTGGCCTCCTGCAAATGAGAACGGATGAACTGGGTATCCGTGCTGCTGCGGGCATTGCGCGCCATGGCCGCATAGGCCTCGTTGACACGGATGCGCGGAGCAGAATCCGGATTGAGTTCAACCACCCACTTGCTACCCTTCTTGACCACGGACACATCCGGGATCACGTACTGGGATTCACTCTGGATGATGCCGTTGCCGGGTCTGGGCTCCAGTTGCTGGATGAGATCCAGCACCTCCTTGAGATCGCTCTCCTTGAGGCGGGTCTTGCGAGCCAGGGTGCGGTAGTCGCGATTGCCGAGCAGGTCCATGTGTTCGCGGATCACCTCTCTGGCTTCGTCGAGCCAGGGCAGGTCCGGCGAATACTGGCCGAGCTGGATCAGCAGACACTCTTGCACCGAACGGGCGGCGATGCCGACCGGATCGAAATGCTGCACCCGCTTGAGCACGGCTTCTATCTCATCCAGTTCGACTTCTACCTCCTCGCTGCTGACTGCAGCCTGAATATCCTCGAGGGTGGCAGTCAGATACCCGGATTCGTCGATAGCATCGATGATGGCAAGGGCGATGGCAGCATCCACATCACTGAACGGGGTGAGCCGCATCTGCCACAGCAGGTAGTCCTGCAGGTTCTCGGTGGTCTCCCCCTGATAGACGCTGTCTTCCCCGTCATGGATGGGGCCTGCACTCTGGGCCGTACCGGCCGAGTAGACCTCGTCCCAGGTGGTGTCCACCGGCAGTTCATCCGGCATGCTCTCCTGGGCCATGGCATCGCTGGAGTCGAGTTGACTGGCGTCCTGTGTCTCTGTCTGACTGGTTTCCTGCGCCTCGTTCTCCTCTTGCTCCAGCAAGGGGTTGTTGTCGAGCGCTTGCTGAATTTCCTGCTGGAGTTCCAGGGTGGAGAGCTGGAGCAGACGAATCGCTTGTTGTAATTGTGGCGTCATGGTCAGGGACTGACCGAGACGCAACTGTAATGTCGGCTTCATCTACGTCGGGATATCCTTATGTTCAGCGAGGCAGTCACCTAACAAAAATGAGGGGTGCCCCCTTACTATAGACTGAATTGATCGCCCAAATAGACGCGCTTGACCTGCTCATCGGCGAGGATATCGGCCGGCGCGCCCTCGGCAATCATCTTGCCGTGGCTGACGATGTAGGCCTTCTCGCACACATCCAGCGTCTCTCTGACGTTGTGGTCCGTTATCAGCACACCCAACCCGCGTTCTTTCAGATGCTGGATGATCTTTTTGATATCGATGACTGAAATAGGATCAACACCTGCGAAAGGCTCATCGAGCAGAATGAATCTCGGCTCTGCCGCCAGCGCCCGGGCGATTTCCACCCGGCGCCGCTCCCCACCCGAGAGGCTCTGACCCAGGCTGTCGCGGATATGGGTGATATTGAACTCTTCCAGCAACTGTTCGACCTTATCCTCCCGCTCTTCGCGGCTCAACCCCTTGCGGGTCTGCATGACCCCCATCAAGTTGTCGAACACCGACAGGCGCCGGAAGATGGAGGCCTCCTGGGGCAGATAGCCGATGCCATTGCGGGCACGGATATGCATGGGCTGCAGGCTGATGTCCTGCTCGTCGATGGTGATGAGGCCGGCATCCCGCTGCACCAGGCCCACGATCATGTAGAAGGAGGTCGTCTTGCCCGCGCCGTTCGGGCCGAGCAGGCCCACGATCTGGCCCGTTCCCACCTCCAGGCTCACATCGCTGACCACCATGCGGCGCTTGTAGCTCTTTTGCAGACCCGTTGCTTTTAACACTGCCATGGCTGTTGTTTCCTACTTCTTCTGATCGGCGGGTTTGTCAAAGTTCTCCACCTGATCCGGCAGGAACACCGTCTTGACGCGCTGGGTGGGCCCCTTGCTCTCGGCAATCATCTTCTGCTTGACGATGTCGTAGCGAATGAGATCGCCGGTCACCTGGCTGTCTTCCTGCTTGAGCTGGCCATTGCCGGTGATGGTTACCAGCCGGTTCTTAAGCTCGTAGCGGATGCTGTTGCCATGGGCATTGACCGGTTTGCCGTTGTCCAGCACCTGGAAGAAAGTGGCTGGGTTGCCATACGCGGTCATGACCTCGGCGCCCTTGTCACCGGAGCGGATCACCACGACCTTGTCGGCCTTAATCTTGATGGTGCCCTGGGTGATGATGACATCCTCGCTGAAGGTGATGCGGTTGTCCTGCATCTCGGCCACCTGCTTGACCGCATCCACATAGACCTTCTCGGCGAAATCGGACTCTTTGGCATTCAGGGAACCGCACAGCAACAGGGCCGTGAGGGCCAGATTAACGTTTTTCATTGAAATAAGTGGCATGGCCTTTATCCAGTAACTCGAAATATTTACGTTCCAGGTGACCCTTGAGGCCAACGCCCTCGGTCTGGAACTCCTGGCCCACAATGCTGATGTGCTGGTTGCTTCTCATCCCCTGCGTCACCAGATCCAGCTCCAGATAGGAAGTATCCAGCGTGGAGATGAAGGACGCGGGCAGCAGACCGTCCAGATGCACCTTGTCACGGAGGATCACATTGTCATCGGTGTTGAGCACCCCGGTTTCGGCCGTCAGCTTCCATTCGGCCGCGCCCTTGTCATCGAACATGTAGACCACCGGCTTGGTGAAAGTGGCCTGCTCGAGTACCTGGTAGTACTCCGCATATTCGGATTCCAGCCGCTCGGTGCGCTTGCCCTGCTCGTTGAAACGGGTCGTCACCAACTCTCTGGCGGTGAAGTCCGGTTGAAAATTTTCCGTCTTGGTGGTCGGCTCGGGGACCAGCTCGATCTCCCCCAGCTGCCAGGCCGCCAGCGCAGCCAGAAACAGCAGGCCGAACAGCACAGTCTGTTTGTTCATCGCGACGCCTCGGGTTGATAGTCAGCCAATCCCTGGGCCTGCAAGATCAGGTCGCACACCTCGCGCACGGCCCCGACGCCACCGCCAAGCCGCGTCACCAGATCCGCCT
Organism: Aeromonas sp. ZOR0002; assembly: GCF_963866995.1. Classification (NCBI taxonomy): domain Bacteria; kingdom Pseudomonadati; phylum Pseudomonadota; class Gammaproteobacteria; order Aeromonadales; family Aeromonadaceae; genus Aeromonas; species Aeromonas sp. ZOR0002. The sequence continues at coordinate 4,957 of NZ_CAWMFQ010000376.1, forward strand.
TCGCCAGCACAAGCGGATGGGCATCGGCAACGGCGATACCCAGGCCGCAAGCCTGCATCACCGGCAGATCGATGGTGTCATCTCCCATATAGGCGGCTTGCGATGCATCCAGCCCGAGCTTGGTCAGCAAGGCCTCGAAGTGGGGCAGCTTTTTGTCTGCCCCCTGCACCAGGTGCTGGACTCCCAGACTCTTCATGCGATCGCTGACGATGCGGGAGGTTCGCCCCGTGATGATGGCAATCTCGATGCCCGCATTGAGCAGGGCACGCATGCCGGCACCGTCACGGGTGCAGAAAGTCTTCAGCTCTTCGCCGTTATTGCCCATATAGATGAAGCCGTTGGAGAGCACCCCATCCACATCGCACACCAGCAGGCGGATCTGCGCCGCCTTCTCGTACTGGCTGCGCGTCACCGGACCATAGAGGGTCGGTACGTCTTGCATCAAATTACTCCGGCTTTCAGCAGGTCATGCATGTTGAAGGCACCCAGCGGGTGTCTCTCCCCATCCACGACCAACAACCCGTTGATTTTCCTGGTTTCCATCAGCTTGACGGCCTCGGCCGCCATCATCTCAGGCCCTACGGTAACACAGTTCACCGTCATGACGCGGCTGATGGGGGTGTGATGGATGTCCACCTGCAGGTCCAGAATGCGGCGCAGGTCACCATCGGTGAACAGACCGGCAAGCAGCCCTTGATCGTCCACCACCGCCGTCATGCCGAGCCCCTTGCGGCTCACTTCCAGCAGCGCCTGGCTGATGGTGGCATCTATCCCCACCTTGGGCAACAGCTCGCCGCCGTGCATTAGATCGCCCACTCGCAACAGCAACCGCTTGCCGAGGGACCCGCCCGGATGCGACAGCGCAAAGTCATCGGCGGTGAAGCCACGGGCCTCCAGCAGGGCCACGGCCAGCGCGTCCCCCATCACCAGGGTGGCGGTAGTGCTGGATGTCGGGGCCAGACCGAGGGGGCAGGCCTCTTTCTCCACCTTGATGCACAGGTGCACGTTGGCCTCTTTCGCCATGGTGGAAGCCGGATTGCCTGTCATGCAGATGAGTGGAATGCCGCGGCGCTTGAGCACCGGCAGCAGGGCCAAGATCTCGTCGCTCTCGCCGGAGTTGGAAATGGCGATGATGAGATCCCCGGCTGAGATCATGCCGAGATCCCCGTGGCTGGCCTCGCCCGGGTGCAGGAAGAAGGCGGGCGTTCCCGTGCTGGCCAGGGTCGCGGCAATCTTGTTGCCGATATGACCCGACTTGCCCATGCCGGTCACCACTATCTTGCCGCCACAGCGCAGCACCATCTCGCAGGCACGCTCGAACGCCTCGTCAAGGTACTGGTAGAGTCCATCAATGGCTTGTTTTTCTATGTCCAGCACCGCTCGGGCGCTGCGACGGAAATCGAACAATTCAGACACTTTTTCAGGCTTTACAGACATAAAGGCACAGCTCCGGGCCGAAATTTGCTGCGGGATTATAAAAAAGTCTGCCGAGATAAGCGAATCGGATGCGGAATGGGCGGTCATTGACGCAGGTTGTTACATAAAACTGTCGCGTACTTGGGGGGGGAAACCCGCTCAATAGTTGTTCCTCGCTGTTGCTTAGACCTAGACTAGCCCATAAAATTCGCTCTTCATTTATACCGGATGGACAATTGTTTGAACGATGACCTGATCACCATCTCCGACCTGACCTTCAGTCACGGGGATCGGCTGCTGTACGACAGGATCAACCTGACCATTCCCCGTGGCAAGGTCACCGCCGTCATGGGTCCGAGCGGGATCGGCAAGACCACCTTGCTGCGCCTGATCGGGGGCCAGCTCAAGCCTGAGTCCGGTCACATCCTGTTTGACGGGGAAGACGTTCCCACTCTCTCCCGTTCACGCCTGTATGAAGTGCGGAAACGGATGAGCATGCTGTTCCAGAGTGGCGCATTGTTCACCGGCATGACCGTCTTCGACAACGTGGCCTTCCCGCTGCGGGAGCACTCCGGCCTGCCGGAAGAGCTGATCCGCACCATCGTCATGATGAAACTGCAGGCTGTCGGTCTGCGCGGGGCGGCCAAGCTGATGCCGTCCGAGCTCTCCGGTGGCATGGCGCGTCGCGCGGCCCTGGCGAGATCCATCGCGCTGGATCCGGATCTCATCATGTATGACGAGCCCTTCGTGGGGCAGGACCCCATCACCATGGCGGTGCTGGTGAAGCTCATCAAGGAGCTCAACGATGCCCTCGGCATCACCTCCGTCATCGTCACCCACGACGTGAAGGAGGTGCTGAGCATCGCCGACTACGCCTACATCATCGCCAACCGCAAGGTAGTGGCACACGGCACACCGGAGCAGCTGCGCGAGGAGCACAATCCCGAAGTCGAGCAGTTCCTCAAGGGATTGCCCGACGGTCCTGTTCCGTTTCATTTTCCGGCAGGCGACCTGCTACAGGATCTGTGATGTTGACAAGTCAGATAAGCAAGCTGGGCCACAGCGGTGTGCGTTTCATCAACGCCGTCGGCCGGGCAACCATCATGCTGTTTCATGCACTGGCAGGACGCCCCCAGCCACGCAAGCACTTCCCGCTGCTGGTGCAGCAACTGTATGTGGTGGGAGTGCAATCCGTCGCCATCATACTGGTGTCCGGCCTCTTCATCGGCATGGTGCTCTCCCTGCAGGGTTACAACGTATTGAAGGATTTCGGCGCAGAGCAGAGCCTGGGGCCTCTGGTTTCCCTCTCCCTGCTCCGTGAGCTGGGCCCAGTGGTCACCGCCCTGCTGTTCGCCGGTCGTGCGGGCTCCGCCCTCACCGCCGAGATCGGCCTGATGAAGGCCACCGAGCAGCTCTCCAGCCTGGAGATGATGGCGGTCGATCCGCTGCGTCGGGTCGTGGCGCCCCGCTTCTGGGCCGGGGTCATCAGCATGCCGCTGCTGGCCTTCATGTTCAGCCTGATCGGCATCTTTGGCGGCAAGCTGGTTGGTGTCGACTGGCTGGGGGTGGACGAAGGCAGTTTCTGGTCCGCCATGCAGGCCTCCGTCGACTGGCAGGACGACATCATGCAGGGCGCCATCAAGAGCCTGATCTTCGCCCTGGTGGTGACCTGGATAGCGCTCTTCAACGGCTATGATGCCAAACCGACCTCGGCCGGGATCAGTCAGGCGACCACCCGTACCGTGGTTCACTCATCCCTGGCCGTGCTCGGTCTGGATTTTATACTCACCGCAGTCATGTTTGGATAAGGGAAAGATGAAGTTCAGCAAAGTAGAATTTCTGGTTGGCGCCTTCATGCTGGCTGGCATCGCGGCCATTCTGGCATTGGCACTGCAAGTGGCGGGATTGAGTTTCAAACCGGAAGGAGAAACCTATACCCTGCGCGCCCATTTCGATAATATCGGCGGCCTGAAAGTGCGCTCGCCGGTCAAGGTCGGCGGCGTCGTCGTCGGTCGTGTCAGCGACATCACCCTGGATCCCAAGAGCCAGGTCCCCATCGTTTCCCTGCAGATGCAGAAGAGTGCCGGCGAGTTCTCCGAGACCAGCACCCTCTCCATCCTGACTTCTGGCCTGCTCGGTGAGCAGTACATCGGTCTGGCACCGGGGTTCAGCGATGAGGAGATGGGCACCAGCATGCTCAAGGATGGCGACATGATCGAAGACACCAAGTCCGCCATCGTGCTGGAAGATCTGATTGGCAAGTTCCTCTACAGCCAGTCCTCTCCGGCCAACACACCCGCAACCAAGGAGTAACCATGTTCAAGAAGATCGCCCTGATGCTGGGTCTGATGACCAGCATGCTGTTCTCCCTCGTCGCCCGTGCGGATGTCAACACTTCGGACCCCTATGCCCTCGTGGATCAGGCCGCCCAGCAGACCTTTGCCCGCCTGAAAGCCGATCAGGCCCAGGTAAAGAGCAACCCAGATCACCTGCGCGTCATCATCCGCGAGGAGCTGCTGCCCTACGTGGACAACCGCTTCGCCGCCTACAAGGTGCTCGGCAACCAGATCAAACAGACAACCCCTGCCCAGCGTGACGCCTTTGTGGACGTCTTCACCGAGTACATGGTGAGCTCCTACGCCGACGCCCTGGCACACTTTGACAAGCAGACCGTCAAGGTCCAGCCCGGTAAAGCCGCCGAGAGCAACATCACCGCCGTCAACGTCAGCGTGAAAGAGGCCGGCAAGCCGGACATCTTCCTCGAGTTCAAGCTGCGCAAGAACAACAAGACCGGCGAGTGGAAAGCCTTCGACATGGTTGCCGAAGGGATCAGCCTGCTCTCCGCCAAGCAGAACGAGCTGGGTGGCCTCATTCGCCAGAACGGCATCGATGCGGTGATCGCCCAGCTGCGTGAACACAACGCCAAGCCGCTGGTGATCAAGTCATGATCCTGAGCGGTGACTTGCAGGCCCCGCAGGTCAACGATCTGTGGCAACGCCGCGCCGACTGGTGGCAGGACGACCGGCTCGAACTCGGTGCCGTCACTACCCTGGATTCCGCCGGCCTTGCCCTGCTGGTCAAGTGGGCCAAGGCGGCACTGGCACGGGGTGCCACTCCGACACTGGTGGGTGCCTCCAACGATTTCCATACGCTGGCCAACCTCTACGGGGTGGCCAGCCTCTTTCATTCAACCCCGCTCACAACTGAGGACTCATAATGCAAGTCTCTGAAATTGAAGCGATACTCCTCGAGGCTTTGCCATTGTCCGAAGTCCATGTCAAAGGGGACGGCAGTCACTACCAGGTGATCGCCGTCGGCGACATGTTTGACGGCATGAGCCGGGTCAAGAAACAACAGGCCATCTATGCCCCGCTGATGGACAAGATCGCCACCAACGAGATCCACGCTCTCTCCATCAAGGCCTATACCGACGCCGAGTGGAAACGCGAGCGTAAATTCCAGCTGCCCTCCTGATTTGGTAAAGAAGTAAACCATGGACAAATTCAAGATCACCGGCCCCTGCACCCTCTCCGGTGAAGTGACCATCTCTGGCGCCAAGAATGCCGCCCTGCCCATCCTGTTTGCCACCCTGCTGTGTGACGAAGAGGTTCAACTCTCCAACGTACCGCGCCTGAAAGACGTGGGTACCACCCTCAAGCTGCTGGAGATGCTGGGCGCCACCACCAAGGTCAACGGCAACGTGACCGTACTGACCGGTGCGGTAAACAATCATGTCGCCCCCTACGAGCTGGTGAAGACCATGCGTGCCTCCATCCTGGCCCTGGGCCCGCTGGCAGCCCGCTTCGGTGCAGCAGACGTCTCCCTGCCCGGCGGCTGCGCCATCGGTGCCCGCCCGGTCAACCTGCATGTCCACGGCTTGGAGCTGATGGGCGCGAAGATCGTCATCGAAGAGGGCTACATCAAAGCCCGCGTCGACGGCCGCCTGAAAGGTGCCCATATCCTGATGGACATGGTTTCCGTGACAGGTACCGAGAACCTGATGATGGCCGCCACCCTGGCTGACGGTCGCACCGTGATCGAAAACGCCGCCCGTGAGCCGGAGGTGGTCGATCTGGCCAACTTCCTCAACGCGCTCGGAGCTAACATTCAGGGCGCCGGCACCGATACCCTGACCATCGACGGCGTAGAACGTCTGCACGGTGGCAGCTACAGCGTGCAGCCCGATCGCATCGAGACCGGCACCTTCCTGGTGGGCGCCGCCGTGACCGGTGGCAAGATCACCTGCCGCAACACCGACCCCAGCCTGCTGGAAGCCGTACTGGTCAAACTGGAAGAGGCTGGCGCACTGATTGAAAAGGGTGACGACTGGATCACCCTCGACATGACAGGTCGTACCCTGAAACCTGTCACCATCAAGACCGCCCCCTACCCGGCGTTCCCAACCGACATGCAGGCACAGTTCACCGTGCTGAACGCGGTCGCCCAGGGCACCGGCATGGTCACCGAGACCATCTTCGAGAACCGCTTCATGCACGTGCCCGAGCTGGTACGGATGGGTGCCGACATCGAACTGCAGGGCAATGTGGCCATCTGCCGCGACACCCAGCAGCTCAAGGGTGCCCAGGTGATGGCGACCGATCTGCGCGCCTCCGCCAGCCTGGTGCTGGCCGGCTTCGTGGCCGAAGGGGCCACCATCGTCGATCGCATCTATCACATCGACCGTGGCTACGAAGACATCGAGCACAAGCTGCAAGGCCTGGGTGGTCGCATCGAGCGCATCAAGGAATAAGCTGGCTTCACCATGAGCCGACCATAAAAAGGCCCCCTCGCCAGGCGAGGGGGCCTTTTTCATGACTACGAATGGCGGCACTCCCTTCTCCCCTTGCGGGAGAAGGGGCGGGGATGAGGAGGACAAGCAGACACCCTTTCCCCGAGGGAGAGGGTCAAGGGCTCAGGCGGTCAGCCGCTCCAGCTCGCCGATAAGCCAGATGGCCTCCTGGCGATGGGAGCCGCACACGTCCGCCATGGGGCGAAAGCCGCCGCACACCGCCGGGCGCTCCGGCTGGCCGAAGATCTTGCACCCCAGGTGCGCATCGAGCTGCACACAGGGCACACCGGCGGGCTTGCCGTCCGGCATGCCGGGAATGGCACTGCTGATGCTGGGGGCGATGCAGCAGGCACCGCATCCCTGACGACATTCCATGTGATTTTTCCTCTGTGGGGCACCGCAGTGTAGCAAGGAGTCCGGTTTCTCCTAAGCCTTATCCCTGCCCGGGCACCCTGGCGCCCTGCAGAGCGCAAAAAGCCCGGCAGTGCCGGGCTTTTTGCTGCGGGAGTCAGCACATCACAGGATGATGTCGCGTACCACGCTGTCTTTGCGATCCAGGAAGTGGATCGACTTGATACGACGGATGGTGCGCGATTTACCGCGGATCAGCAGGGTCTCGGTGGTCGCCATGACGCCGTCGCTGGTGATCCCTTCCAGCAGATCACCCTTGGTGATGCCGGTGGCCGAGAAGATGACGTTGTCATTCTTGGCCAGATCTTCGAGCTTGAGCACCTTGCTCACGTCGATGCCCAGCTCCTCGCAGCGCGCGATCTCCTGTTCACCCAGGGCGCGAACCTCGGGGCTGTCACCCTTGACCTGGTGGCGGGGGATCAGGCGAGCCTGCATGTCGCCGTCCAGGGCGCGGATCACCGCGGCGGAGATCACCCCTTCCGGCGCGCCACCGATGCCGTAGAGCATGTCCACTTCGCTGTCCGGCAGACAGGTGAGGATGGAGGCGGCCACGTCGCCGTCGGGAATGGCGAACACCCGCACTCCCAGGCCCTGCATCTCCTTGATCGCCTTGTCATGACGCGGCTTGGCCAGGGTGATGACGGTCAGACGGGAGAGGGGCTTGCCGAGCGCCTTGGCCACGGCCTTGAGGTTCAGCTCCAGGGCCTGATCGAGATCGATGGCGCCTCTCGCCTTGGGGCCCACGATCAGCTTTTCCATGTACATGTCGGGGGCCTTGAGGAAGGATCCCTTGTCGCCCACCGCCAGCACGGCCAGAGCATTGGCCTGACCCATGGCAGTCATGCGGGTCCCCTCGATGGGGTCGACCGCGATGTCCACGGCGTCGCCCTGACCCGTGCCCACCTTCTCGCCGATGTAGAGCATGGGGGCTTCGTCGATCTCCCCTTCGCCGATCACAATCTCGCCATCGATCTGGATCTGATTGAGGATGTGACGCATGGCCGCCACGGCCGCGCCATCGGCGATATTCTTGTCACCACGTCCGAGCCACTTATAGCCAGCCAGTGCAGCCGCTTCCGTCACTCGGGAAAATTCGATTGCCAGTTCACGTCTCATCGCATATCCAACCTTAGGAGCTCGAAAACGGGCGGCATTCTACCACAAGGGCAAACCTTTGCGCGTAAAAGTGGCGACCAGCCACATAAATCCCGGTTTTCATCCCGCTGACATGGAACCGACACGGTTTGTTCATTGCACGGTCACCCGACTGTCATCTGTCACTTCTAGCATGGCCCCGTCTTTTAAAACAAAAGCTTGCAACACAAGGGATCATGATGAAAAAGCTGACAGTAGTAGCATTGGCTCTTACCGCCGCCTTCCAGGCTCAAGCCGTTGAAGTGTACAAAAACGAGAGCACCCTGCTCGACCTCTACGGCCGCATCTACGCCGGCCAGTTCTTCGGCGAGAAGAAAGAGCTGGACGCCAACGGTGACATCAAAAACGAATACAGCGACAAGCAGGGGGCCAACCAGTTTGTCCGTCTGGGCGCCAAGGTAGAGAGCGAGATCAACCCGGGTCTCAAGGCGCTGGCCCAGTACGAACTGCAGATGTACATCAACGACAGCGAGAAGACCGTCAGCGAGAACTCCGACAACCTGCGTACCCGTCTGGCGTTCGCCGGTGTCGGCGCCAACTGGGGAACCGTCACCTTCGGTCGCCAGAAGGGGGCTCCTGGCTTCCTGGCGGACTGGACTGATGTCTCCCTCTCCGATGGTTACGGCAACGAGGCACTGGGCGCCAAGACCGACACCTTCGCCACCAACCGCGCCGGCTCCGTGCTGAAGTACTCCGGCCTGTTCAACGGTTTCCAGGTAGATACCAGCTACAAGTTCGATGGCGGTGACACCGAAGAGACCTCCAGCAAGGACAGCGATGCCGCCTACGGTGCCGCCGTGGCCTACACCTTCCCGTTCAACCTCTCCCTGGGGACCGCCTACAACGTGGGCATCCGCGACAAGAGCGGTGAAGAGGATGCCAAGCTGTGGCTGCTCTCCGCCAAGTACGACAACAAGGCCCTCTACGCCGCCCTGAGCTATGCCGACGGCAGCGACTTCCTGGCCACCGGCAAGGATCACACCGGCTGGGAAGGGGCGCTGGGTTACAACTTCGAGAGCGGCTTCGGCCTGATGGCCCTGTGGAACAAGCAGAAGGTGGAGCAGGCTGGCAAGTCTGACTACGACTCCATCGACTACTACACCCTGGGTGCCCAGTACAAGTTCAACAAGAACCTGCGCGTCATCGGCGAGTACCGCATCAACAACCTCGACAGCCATGACAGCGGCAAGCTCAACACCAAGGATGACTTCCAGCTGGCGGCCCGCTACGACTTCTAAGTCGGCAACCACCTGACGACACGGCGCGCAGAGCACTCTGCGCGCCGTTTTTTATTGCGTCAGGCCAGGGGTTTGTACGCCGACACCAGCAACAGCATGGGGCGCTCCGCCTCCTCCGCCAGGGCCGGGTTGGCCGCAATCTGCGCCGCCGTCGGCCCCCACTCCTCCACGCGGCGGATCTGGAACCCGGCGGCGACAAGGGCATTGAGGTAGGTGCCCAGGGTGCGGTGATACTTGACCACCCCCTCCGCCAGCCAGTTGCTGACCCGCTTGCCCTCGGCCTGGTAGCCGTTGACGGGCCAGGAGCGGCGTCCCTCTGCATCCACCAGCCAGCCTTGCGGCTGCGGGCAGGTGAAGATGGGGTGCTCCACCGAGAACACCAGGCTGCCGCCAGCCACCAGCGCACGGTGGCTCTCCGCAAACAGCGGCGCCACCTCGGGCAGGTAGTGCAGCGCCAGGGAACTGTAGATGAGATCGAAAGGCTCATCGGACAGCGCAAGACCGTCCAGATCCCCCTGCCGATAGCGGATGGTCTCATCCCGGGTCAGCTCGGCGGCACGGGCCAACATCTTGGCTGAGAGATCGATACCGACCACATCGGCAGCCCCGAGATCTCTGGCTGCCCGGCAGAACCAGCCATAACCGCAGCCCAGATCCAGCACCCGCTTGCCGGCAAGCTCCGGCAGCATGGCGTGCAGCGCCGGCCACTCCGGCGCCCCCGCCAGCCCGTGAAGGGAGCGTGGCAGTTGGGCATAGCCCTCAAAAAACCCTGGTTCGTCATAGATATTTTGTGACATTGCACTGTTTCCTCTTGAAGATGGTCAGCCTCTCTGGCCAACGACCCGGCCCTTGCCAAGCATACCCGTCGGTCATGACAGACCATAAAAAAAGCAGAGACCCGGGCGGGCCTCTGCTCTGTCTCGCACCCGCAGCCTGGCTGCGGGGCAACAAAAAAGGCCATAGACGAGGCAACGTCTATGGCCTTGGTTCAGTCGTGCGGCAAGGTCACGGCTCCCGCGAGGTAGCGAGATCCGGTCGTCACTGCACGATGAATGGATGGGAGGTCTGGGCCTCCACCGGCTCCGGACAATGCTTCATCGTGCGCATCTGTACGGAGTTCATTCGGGTCACTCGCTGATCCGAAGCATAAAGGGTCATGTCACTCACCCGGCCGGGCCGGTTCCATCAACACATTGAAAAATCTGGTGCCACTCTAGGGGACAGGAGTCTCAGAGGCAAGCCCGGCAGATCATGTTTGCCGACCCTCTCACCCCAGCTTCTTCTGCCAGAACATAGCCCGGCCCACCTCGGGATCGAGCTCATAACCCGCAAAGCCGCTGGCGCGATAGGCAGCCTGGGCCACCTTGTTCCCCTCCAGCACCTCCAGGGTCAGCTTGCAGCAACCGAGCTCCCGGGCGAGCCGCTCCGCCTCCGCCAACAGCTGCTTGCCGATGCCCTGGCCGCGATGGGCAGGGTGCACCGCCACGTCGTGGATATTGAGCAGCGGCTGACAGGCGAAGGTCGAAAAACCCTCGAAGCAGGTGGCAACGCCAGCGGGCTCCCCATCGACCCAGGCCAGCAGCACATGAGCACCGGGTCGCGCGGCCAGGGCGTCGGCCAGATTCGCCTTCACCTCGTCCGCCAGTGCATTGCCGCCCCCCATCTCGTCCCTGGCGTATTCGTCCAGCATCGCGATCAGCGCCTCGCCGTGGCGAGGGTTGTGCAGATCCGCCCTGATGATCTCGACCATGTTTATCTCCCTGTGTGTGCCGGATGGTGCGCCAAGGCGCGAGGCCACCATGGTAGCGTCCCCTCCGAACCGAACCAAGGTTCCCCCGGCCTTTTCCCCGAGGTTCCAGCCCCCTCAGTGCCTGCCGCCAATGATCTCTTTTTCTTGCATCTTCTCCTTGCAAGGCAAATGAAAATCAATATCATTAGCAACCTCTCGCGATGAGAGAAATCAATAATTACAATTAAATCAACAAGTTCAGGCCGATTGGTCGACAAAGAGTCACACCCAGATGAACCATTCCAACTCCCCGCGCGCCTTGCTGGGCGTCGCCTTGCTGGCGGTTTGCACCAGCCCCCGTGCCGAAGACGAAACCCTGACCGTGGTCGGCAAACGCAGCCAACATGAAGAGGTCGCCACCGCGACCCGTACCGCCACCCCGGCCAAGCTGGTGCCCCAGAGCATCGAGAGCGTCAAGGCAAGCGAGCTGACCGCCTTCGGCCAGCCCACCCTGAGTGAAGCCCTGACCGGCATCCCTGGCGTCAACGCCAGCGGCGACACCCGTTTTGACGGCGTCACCATCCGCGGTTTCAGCGCCAGCAACGACTTCTACCTCGACGGCCTGCGCGATGACATGCAATACACCCGCGACCTTGGCAACATCGAACGGGTCGAAGTGCTCAAGGGCCCCGCCGCCGTGCTCTACGGCCGTGGCAGCACGGGCGGCATCGTCAACCGGGTCAGCAAGGTTCCCCAGAAGGGGCAGGCCTCCAGCGTCAGCGCCCAGGTCGGCAGCTTCGACAGCCGACGCTTCGCCGCCGATCTCAACGGCGAGGCAGGAGAGCGGGTACAGGTGCGCCTGAACCTGGCCCAGGAGGACAAGGAGAGCTTTCGCGACGACGTGACCAGCAAGCGCACCCTGCTGGCCCCCTCCGTCAACTGGGAGATCACCGACACCCTGAACTGGCTGGTGCAGTACGAGCGCAACGAGCACGATCGCACCCCGGATCGCGGCATTCCCGGCGTCGATGGTCGCCCGGCGGATGTCCCCATCGAGAGCGTCTACAGCGACACACGCCGCGACTTCATCGATGATGTGGCCCAGTCCACCCGCTCCCGCTTCACCTGGGACATCAACGATCAGTGGCAACTGCGCCAGCAGCTCGGCTACACCACCCTCGACAGCCAGTTCGACAACACCTATGTCACCAGCGTCAAGGGTGACAAGGTGACCCGCGCCCGCTGGCAGCAGGATCTCAAGGCCAGCAGCCTCACCAGCAACACCGAGGCAGAAGGCCAGCTGCAAACCGGCCCCATCGCCCATCGTCTGCTGGTGGGTCTGGAGCAGGGCTGGCAGGATCGCACCCCCAAGCTCTACCAGAATGCCAACCCGATCCCGGCAGGCAACCTCTATGATCCGGGCTCCCTGCCCACCTACGACGGCGCCATGAAACTCTCCAGCGACGCCCATCACAGAGTGCGCGGTGTCGGCCTCTATGTGCAGGATCAGCTCAGCCTGGGCGACTGGCACCTGCTGGCAGGCCTGCGCCGCGACGACTTCACCGTCACCAGCCGCCGCAACGACCTCGACAAGGAAGAGACCCTCTCGGTCACCAGCCTGAGTCCGCGCCTGGGCCTGGTGTGGAACCCCATCGAGGAGCATGCCTTCTACACCTCCTACAGCAAGACCTTCACCCCGGTGGGCGGTGAGCTTATCGGCATCACCCCGGGGGACAAGAACAACAACCTGGATCCCCAGCACACCCGGCTCTATGAAGGGGGCGTGAAGAGCGACTGGCTGAACGGCCGCCTCGCCACCACCCTCTCCCTCTACCGGCTGGAGATGTACAACAAGCGCAGCAAGGATCCGCTGGATCCCACCCGGGTGATCCTCACCGGTCTGCAGCGCACCGACGGCATCGAGCTGAGCGCCCGTGCCCAGCTGACCGACGAGATCTATCTGCGCGGCGGCGTCGCCATCCAGGATGCCGAGCAGGTCAAGGCAGACGCGGACCTGCAAGGCAAGCGGCCGATGAACGTCTCCCGCCAGAACGGCCAGCTGTTCGCCGGCTACCAGAGCGGCAAGCAGGGCTGGTTCGGCGAGACCGGGATGACGGCGGTGGGGGATCGCTTCGCCGACAACGCCAACACCACCACCTTGCCCGGTTACGCCCGCTTCGACGCCCGTGCCGGCTACCGCTGGCCCCAGTGGGAAGCCCAGCTGAGCGTGGAGAACCTGACCGATCACGACTACTTCGTCAGCGCCACCAGCGCGGCCCAGATCATGCCGGGCACGCCCCGTCAGCTGCACCTGACCGCCGCCTACCGCTTCTGATCCTCCCTGTTTACCGACCCCTCTGGCCAGCGTTCGCTGGCCAGATTGTTATGAAGCACCGAACGATGACACGCAGAAAACTCCCCCTGCACAACAACAAGTGGGTGCGCCGCATCCACGCCTGGGCCGGCTTTGCCACCCTCACCCTGATGCTGCTCTACGGCCTCACCGGCCTCTGGCTGCAACACAGGGCCGTGCTGCCCCTGCCCGGTCCCCACACCGCCAAATCGAGCGAAGAGATAGTACTGAGCACGCCGCTGGCCAGCCCGGATGAATTGAAAGCCCTGCTGCAACAGCGTTATGCAGACATGTTCGAGGAGGGGCGACCCCAGATCACCCCGCCCCAGACCCTGCCCACACCATCCGGCGCCCTCACCCTGCCGGCCCGCTGGGAGCTGCGCGGTGTCACCCTCAGCCAGAGCGTGGCCGCCAGCTATGTGGAAGGCACTCTGCTGGTGCGCACCGAGCTGCAGCAGGCCAACTTCGCTGCCAGCCTCAACCGGCTGCACCGTGGCATGGGCATCGGCCTGCCCTGGCAACTGGTGGGAGATCTGGCGGCCCTGGCCATGCTGCTGCTGACCCTCACCAGCCTGTTGATGTGGAACAAGCTGCACGGCCCCGCCGGTCGCGGCATCACCCTGCTGCTGCTGGGCGCCCTGGTCACCGTGCTGGTGGCCCTGCTCTAGCCCTTTTACCGACACCAAAACGGGATCCCGCTCCCGGCGGCGGTAACCTTGCCCGCACCTCGGGTAACAAAGGGTAACCGGCCGCCGATGGGGGTCACAGTTGGCGACCAGGCGGCTGGATAGGGAACGCCTGCGGCTGATAGGGTGCGCCCAGCTCCCGAACGCCGCGAGGAATCATGCGCATCTCCAGCATCGAATGCGGGCGAGTGGTGGCCATCCTGGCCGTGATGACCATCCATCTCTCCCCCTTCAGCAACCCCTTCGACCCCGCCCTGTGGGACGGCACGCCCTACCCTCTGGTCGGGGCCGTCATCAACCAGCTCTGCCGCTTCGCGGTGCCGCTGTTCTTCCTGTGCGCCGGTTACTTCTTGCAACCCGCCCTCGCTGCGGGCCACCCGCTGACGGTCGCACTGCGCTACTGCCGACCCCTGCTGGGGCTCTGGCTGGCGTGGAGCCTGCTCTACGTGCTGATACCCTTCAACCCGCTCGCGGCGGTGAGCGAGGGCTACCTGCCCGCCATGGCAGGCCAGTGGCAGATGCAGCTCGGGGATCATCTCAACGTCTGGTGGGTGGGCGGCATGATCCACCTCTGGTTCCTGCCCGCCCTGATGGTGGCGGTGCTGATCCTGGGGCTCTGCCAGCAGGCCCGCCTGCCGAGGCTGGCCCTGCTGCTGGGGGCCCTGCTCTACGGCCTGGCCCTGATCGGCGGCTCCTATGGCCCGCTACTGCCGGGGGGCGAGTGGGCCCTGCTGACCCGCAACGGCCCCTTCTTCTCCTTGCTGTTCGTGGCGCTTGGCGCCGAGCTGCGCCTGCGTGCCTGGCAGCCGGACGCCAGGCGCTGCGCCCTGATGATGATGGCGGGGATGGGGCTCTACGTCCTGGAGGCCGCAGGTCTGCTGCGCGTTGCCGCCGTCCCCCTCGCTCGTCATGATTTCCTGCTGGGTTCGCTCCCCTGGGCGCTGGGGCTGTTCGGCCTGCTGCTGGCCAACCCCGCATGGGGCAAAGGCAGCTGGCTGGAGCGCCAGGCCCCCAAGGTGCTCGGCCTCTACTGTCTGCACATGATGCTGGTGGTGTGGCTGATGATCTTCGGCCCCCAGGGCAAACAGGTGTGGTGGGAACTCCTCAAGGTACCCGCGCTGCTGGCGCTCACTCTGCTCGGCTACCGACTGCTGACGCTGGGTGCAGCCAGTCGCTGGCTGCTGCGGGCTCGCTGAGGGGGGCAAGGGATCGGAGGGAGGCAACTCCCTCCCCTACGCCGGCTCACGGCAACAGGCGACCTTAGGGTCGCCTTTTTTGTTACAAGGGCTCCACTTTTGCCCGCTGGCGGGTGACGACGGGGCCTGTGCTGCTACCATGCCCCTCTTTTGACGCATCCAGACGAGACACCCATGCAGATCCGCCCCTTCACCCCGGCCGACACCGAGGCCATCCTCGCCATCTGGCTCGAAGCCTCCCTGCAGGCCCACCACTTCATCGAGCCCGCTTACTGGCACGCCAACCTAGCACCGATGCGAGAGATCTACCTGCCCGCCGCCGACAGCCAGGTACTCTGCCTGGGTGATCAGCTGCTTGGCTTCTACTCCCTGCACGAGGGCGCCCTGGCCGCCCTCTTCGTGGCTCCCGCGCAGCAAGGGAAAGGGCTAGGCAAGGCCCTGCTCGAGCACGCCAAGGGGCAGTTGCCGGCCCTGCGGCTGCAGGTCTATCAGCAGAACCGGACCGCGTGCGACTTCTATCGCTCGCAAGGATTTCAGGTGACGGCCGACACCGTGGATCCCCACACCGGCTGCGCCGAGTGGGTAATGGTCTGGTCGGCGCGGGATTAACTTGGCTCGGCGGGATAGGGTTCTTCTCGGGTCGCCGCGTCACTCAGTACCAGCAGGTCGCCGTGGTTCAGCGCAAAATCGTGCATCTGCTGAAGCAGGGGATCAGGGCGACGCCAAGGGGGCTCAGGCTGTACTCCACCCTGGGCGGTACGTCGGGGTAGAGGGTGCGGATGATGACACCGTCGCTCTCCAGCTCCTTGAGCTGGGCGGTGAGCACCTTCTGGCTCACCTCGGGCAGGCAGCGGCGCAGGTCGCCAAAGCGCAGGGTCTTTTCGCGCAGATGAAACAGAATGGCCGGCTTCCATTTGCCGGTCAGCAGGTGCAATACCTGATAGGCGGGACAGGGCAGTGAGGGCACGGTATGGCTCGTGAGTGGTTACTTTGCGGTAACTATGCCACGAAAATGTGCCTTCTTGCAGCCAAGATGCCGGCTTCCTATGATGCGGATTCCGTCAATCAACGCCCACGAGAGGTTTATCATGCCCAGCCTGCTGCAGATCCATTTCAACTTCCCCGCCGAGATGATGGGACCGGCCCTCACTGCTGCGGCCATGCCGCTGGCCGACTCCATCACCCGGGAGCCGGGCTTCATCTCCAAGATCTGGACCGAGAACCCGCGCACCGGCGAAGCGGGCGGCATCTATCTGTTCGAGGATGAGGGGAGTGCCCTCGCCTACGCCACCATGCACGAGCAGCGGGTGCTCGCCATGGGCGCCAGCGCGGTGCAGTACAAGGTGTTCGACGTCAACGAGCCCCTCAGCCGCGTCACGCGCGGTCTGGTGTGATCTCCTCGCCCAGCAGCAACCGGTAGCAGGTATCCTGCTGCCAGATGAAGCCCAGCCGCTCAAATAGCCGCTGGCTGGGCAGATTGTCCGGTTCGATATCCGCAAGCAGGGTGACGATGCCAAGCTGGCGGGCATAGGCGATCAGGGCGCTCAGCGCCTCCCCCATCAGACCTTGTCCCCAGTGGCTGCGGGCCAGCATGCAGCCCACCTCC
>NZ_CAWMFQ010000376.1:21598-24996 GCF_963866995.1 Aeromonas sp. ZOR0002
GCGTAACACCAGCCCCCACTCCAGCGACTCGCCGCCAGCCAGCAACCGCTCGACGCTAGCCAGCATCTGCGACACGGTGGCAAGGGAGGGAAACGGCGGCTCCCCGACGAAGCGCATCACCAGGGGATCCCCGTAGATGGCGAAGAGATCGGCAGCATCCCGCCCATCGAAGGGGCGCAGTCGCCCCCTTGGGGTCAGCAGTACGGGCAGTTCACGGGGCAGGGATGGCACGGAGTCGTATCGCCTTGTCTGGTCAAAGGAGTCCCATCATGAGGCTCAGAACCTCAGGGTCAAGCCGATATTGGCCTGCCACTGGGTGATCAGCTCCCCTCGCACCCGAAAGGCGCAGATCTCGGGGTTGCAGAGAAACTGGCTGTCGTCGTTGACCAGGGCACCATAACCGCGCACCTCGGCCCGCACAGCCAGATGTTCGGTCAGGCGCGGCTGCACCCCGAGGGCCAGGGACATGGAAGGGGCCGTCTCGCTGTCGTAGGCATCGAAGCGGGTGACCCCTATCCCGGCACCGATATAGGGGGCCATCAGGTGGTCAGAAAGGGTCAGGGCCCCGGCAAACTGCAGGGTGTCCACCGTCAGCCTGTCGGGCAGTTCGGGGGACATCCGGGTCGACTGGTGGCTGTAGAGCAGTTCCACCATGCCGGGGTCATCCACCTCCCTGCTGATGAAGAGCCCCCAGCTGCCGGAGCGCTCCCCTTGCAGGGTGTCGATGTCGCTCCCGTGCGGCGTGGGGGCCGGCTCGTCCATGGCCCGAAAGTCGATGGCCGAGCTGTATCCCGCAAAGGGAGTCAGCTGCCAGCCCGTCGCCGGGGGCTCGGCTGCCCAGCCCGCCAGGGGCAGCAGCAGCCCAGGCACCATCCCCATCGCTCCTCTCATGTGCTCATCCTTTGGTGAAAAGACCTGCGCAAAGCATATCAGAGCGCCCGTCTCCCACACTGGACAGGCGCTGTACAAGCCTCATTGCCCCGCTCCCGATGGAAAAATCTGTGCTCCCCGGGGTTATTCATCCGGGATTAACCTCGGCCCCGTAAGCTGGCGGCGCCACAGCGGTGGCATCAACAAACGAGGATCTCAGGAATGGTTGCCGCGCAACTCAACGACCCCCAAAGCACGCTCTCCGATACCCTGAGGGCCACCGCCCACGCCATCGAGGAGAGCCACATCAGCCTGCGCCAGATGCTGGCCCTGGTGGGCGAGCAGGGCATGCTGCTGTTTTGCGTGCTGCTCACGGTTCCCTTCCTGCTGCCGGTTTCCATTCCCGGCGTCAGCACCCCCTTTGGCCTGCTGATCCTCTTCATCGGCATCGGCATTACCCTCAACCGGGTGCCCTGGCTGCCCGCCTTCCTGATGGAGCGCCGCTTCGCCGCCGAGCACCTCAAGCCGACCCTGCACAAGGGGGCGGATCTGCTGGCCCGCATCGACCGCTTCATCCGCCCGCGCCTGCTCATCCTGACCGGCAGCGTGACCATCAACCGCTGCAACGGCCTGCTCATCATGCTGGCCGCCCTGCTGCTGATGCTGCCGCTCGGCGCCATTCCCTTCACCAACGCCATGCCCGCCTGGGCCATCCTGCTGCTGGCCATCGGCATGTTGCAGCGGGACGGTCTCTTCGTCGCCCTCGGCTATGCTCTGGTCGCCGCCACCCTGGTCTGGTTCAGCGCCCTGGCCATCGGCCTGCTGATGGCGGGGCAGAATATCTCGACCCTGTTCGGCTGATCTGGCCCGGCCAAATGAAAGAGGGCGACCCCGGGTCGCCCTCTTTCCTGTTCACTGCGCCCCTCAGGGCGCCCCATCGTGGGCCACCCGGTTGCGCCCGCCCCGCTTGGCCCGATAGAGCCACTCGTCCGCCCGGGCCAGCACGGTGCCAAGATCCTCTCCCGGCCGGATCAGGGTGGTGCCCAGACTCACGGTCACGGGGGCGGGATCCGGCGCCATGGCCGCCACTGCGGCGCGGATCCGCTCCGCCACCTTCAGCAATATCCCCTCGTCGATCTGCGGCAGCAGGATCAGAAACTCCTCGCCACCGCTGCGCACGAAGAGATCCTCCCCCCGCAACTGGGCGGAGACGCACTCGCAGACCCGGCACAGGACCTTGTCACCGGTCTGGTGGCCGAAGCGATCGTTGATCTGCTTGAAGTGATCGAGATCCAGCATGATGAGGCCGGTGAGATGCTGCCCCTGCACCTTATGGTGATACTGGTCGAAGAAGAAGTGGCGGTTGTAGAGGCCGGTGAGCTGATCCGTCTCCCCGAGCCGCTTGAGCCGCTGTTGCAGCTCGTGCTGGCGGGTGATGCTGCGGGTCATCCAGGCCACCGCCCGCTTCCCCTCATATAAAGAGGGCAAGGGCGCTATCTTGCCCTCGAAACGCTGCATTCCCTGGGGCCCGGCGTCAGCGTCGATGCCGTCCACCTCGGCGGGGGAGAGGTCATACTCCACCACCTGCACCTGGCCGCTGGCGAGGGCCTGAGCCACCTGCGCCATCACCCACTGCGCCTTGTCCTCGGGCAGCACGTCCAGCAGTTGTCTGCCGATCAGCGGGTTGCCGTTCTGGTAGGACTGCTGCTCCATCCCGCCGATGTACTCGATGTAGTAGCCATCTTCGCTGAGGATGAAAACGGGATCCGGCAACTGGGCCATCACTTCGTAGAGTTGTGCCACTGAGAGCGCCATCCGAGCTCCTTGCTATCCGTGGGAGTGGGTCCCTGTACTCCTGTTATACAAGACTCATGGAGTATCGCACAGGGGCAGAAAGCTGCCTGCCGGGCGGGAAGGATGCGGTCGGTGACGTGCCCACCGGACAAGCCTCCGGCAAAGTGAATGGTAGCAATCGGGGATGCTGTCAGAACCAGGGTTGTCAGACAGTCAGGAAGGTTTTTTTGCCTTCAGGCAGTGCGACATGCCAACCCCTGTGACGTCAGGGGCGCCACAGGGGTATTCCCGCCCCCGGACAAGGGGGGCAGGGCCGGATCCCGGTCAAGAGGGATCCGGCGAGCCGACATCAGCGGGCAGCGGATCGACTGGCGTTCCAGAGCAGTTCGCCGCTCTTGAGATCCATCAGGCTCATGGCGAGCCGGTAGCGGCCCCCTTCAGAGAGGAGATCCCCGTAGAGCATGTAACCCGCCCCGGTCTGGCGACCCAGACGCACCAGGGAGGCGGGGTTCATGCCCCCCTGCTGGTATTCGAGCTGACCCGTGATGGCCGCCACCTGGCCCGGGTCTGCGAAACGAAAGCCGCTATTGGCCTGAATGCGCTGGATCATGGCCACCGCCAGGGGCTGGGTGCTGAAGGGCTCACCTGTACCGTTCTGGGGCGCCATCAGCAGCAGTACCGGGCTGCTGCCCGCCAGCGCCTGCACATCGGCAGCCTTCAGGAAGTCATCGGCC
>NZ_CAWMFQ010000377.1:0-5057 GCF_963866995.1 Aeromonas sp. ZOR0002
CCAGACGCGATACGATCAGTTCGATGAGCCGGGGAGAGGGGCGCGAATAGCCGAAGATGCCGTGGGCGACCCGTTTGGTAAGGGCCTCCAGTACGGCGGGGGGAGAGACGAAGTCGGTGTCTGCGACCCACATGGGCAGGACATCCTGACCCTTGTATTTGTCCCATTTCAGGCTCATGGTACCGCTGCGATCTATTTCCCGGTCAAAATCAAACATGTTAAATCCTTGTACTGGCGCTGGATGGGCTTCCAATGTACGGACTTGGACGCCCCCCCGCAACCCTTGAGGTGGCTGTTGATAATGACATAAAATAGCCGCCGCCATACGCCAAGCCCGCCCGCATCTGGCTCCTTTTTTTCTTCCATATCAATGGTATCTCTATGAGTTTGCTGTCTGTTGCCCGCAAGAGGCCGGATCCCGTCTCTCTCTCGTTTCTCGCCGTGACCTTCATGACCGGGGTGGCGGTGGCGCTGCAGGTGCCGACCTTGAGCCTGTTTCTGGCCGAGGAGGTGCAGGTGCGCCCCTTCCTGGTGGGGCTCTTCTACACGGTGAACGCGGTGATCGGCATCCTCATCAGCCAGTGGCTCGGCCACCGCTCCGACAACAAGGGGGATCGCAAGCAGCTGATCCTGCGCTGCTGCTTCGCCGGCATCGTGCTCTCTCTGCTGTTTGCCTGGAACCGGCAGTACTGGTTGCTGGTGAGCCTGGGGGTGCTGCTGGCGAGCCTGACCGCCACCGCCAGCCCGCAGCTGTTCGCCCTGGCGCGGGAATACGCCGACAGCCGCAACAAACAGGCCGACATGTTCAGCTCGGTGCTGCGGGCCCAGTTCTCCCTGGCCTGGGTGATAGGGCCGCCCATCGCCTTCGCGCTCGCCATCGGCTACGGCTTTGAGGTGATGTATCTGGCCTCGGCGCTGGCCTATGTCATCTGCGCCTTCGTGGTGTGGCGCTGGCTTCCCTCCCTGCCGCTGCCGGTGATGGACAGCGAGGTGGAGCGGGTGAGCAGCTGGCGGGATCCGTCGGTGCGGGCGCTCTTCATCGCCTCCACCCTGATGTGGACCTGCAACAGCATGTACCTCATCAACATGCCCCTCTACATCACCCGCGAGCTGGGGCTGGAGGAGAAGCTGGCCGGTTTGCTGATGGGCACGGCGGCGGCCCTGGAGATCCCCTTCATGCTGCTGGCGGGCTACTACACCCGGCGCTTCGGCAAGCGGCCCATGATGCTGCTGGCGGTGCTGGCCGGGGTCGGTTTCTATGGCGGTCTCGTGACCCTGTCGAGCCAGCATGCCCTCATTGCGCTGCAACTGCTCAATGCCATCTTCATCGGCATCGTGGCCGGCATCGGCATGTCCTATTTCCAGGACTTGATGCCAGGGCGCGCCGGGGTGGCGACCACGCTCTTTTCCAACAGCATCCGCACCGGCTCCATCATGGCGGGGGCCATCGCGGGGACGGTGGCGGAGCTCTGGAGCTTCCACGGGGTCTTCATGGTGGCGGCGGCCCTGGCGCTGATGGCGCTGGCCGCCTGCTGGCGGGTCCCCAACGTATAGGGGATGCAAAAGGGAGCCGATGCCTGGATGTGCCGGCACCAGTGCCCCGGTCGTGCGGGGAAGAAGCGGCCTTACCTGGGGTTGTCTCCCTGGTATTCGATGCGCAGGCAGCGCAGCAACAGCTCAGCCGCCGGCCCCAGCGCCTCCACCGAGGGGGTGAGCAGGTAGGTGTAGAGATAGCGTTCGTTGCCGCCGGTGAGATCGAGCTGCACCAGCGAGCCCTCGGCGAGCTCCTCCTGCACCAGGTGGCGGGGCACCCAGGCGTAACCCATGCCAAGGCGCACCATGTTGAGCACCTCATGATAGTGGGTCGCCTTCCAGCCGGTGTCGTCCGCATCGTTCCAGTCCACCGAGCGGTGGATGGGGGGATGCAGGCTTATCTGGTTGTGGCTGGCCAGCACCTCGGCAGTGATGGGCTCTCCCTGCTCCGCAAGGGGGTGGCCCGCTGCGCACAGAGGAAGCAGACAGACTTCGTCCAGCGGCAGGCCGGTGCGATCCTGGGGCAGGTGCTCGGAGAGCATCAGATCTCCTGCCTGCAGCGCATTGAAGTGGCAGTGGATCCGCTCGTGCAGGTTGATGCGGCAACCGCGGCTGCGGGGATAGAAGTGGGCCAGCGCCCGGTAGAGGCGCTCCCGCGGCTGCACCACGGACACATAGAGGTTGATCTGCGGCTCCCACTGCCGCTCCAGGTTGTTGGCCAGGTTTTCCAGCTCTTCCACCTGCTGGCTGAGCTGGCGCGCCCGCTTGAGGAAGATCTCCCCCGCCGGCGTCAGCACCGCCTTGCGCCCCCGCACCTCCAGCAGGGCCACCCCCAGACTCTGTTGCAGCTTGGCAACCGCATGATTGAGGGAGGATTGGCTCTTGTTCAGCGCCTCGGCAGCCTGGGCATAACCGCCGCAGTCCACCACCGCCTGAAAGATCCGCCATTGCTCAAACGTGCTCTTGGGACGAAACATAGTGCAACCTGTCTGGGGCCGATGGGATTCAACAGGGCGCGCCTTGGCACCCCCTCTTCACTGTAATCCCATCCGGTTGATTTGTTGATTTATTTGGGCTGGGCCACGAAGGTCTTGCCGCTCTGGCCCTGACTGTCACGCCCCATCAGGTAGAGATAGAGGGGCATCAGATCGGCCGGGGTCTTGAGGGTCTGCGGATCTTCCGCCGGGAAGGCGCTGGCCCGCATCCTGGTGCGGGTGCCGCCCGGGTTCAGGGTGTTGACCCGCACCCTGGTGTTCTCCAGCTCGTCCGCCAGCACCTCCATCATCCCCTCGATGGCGAACTTGGAAATGGCATAGGTGCCCCAGTAGGCGCGCCCCTTGCGGCCCACGCTGGAGGAGGTGTAGACGATGGACGCCTCGCCGTGCTCCTTGGCGGTCTGGCGAATGAGGGGCAGCAGCGCCTGGGTCAGCAGGAATTCGGATTTGACGTTGACCTGCATCACCTCGTCCCACTCCTGCTCCTGAATGTGTTCGAACGGCGACAGGGTGCCGAGCAGCCCGGCGTTGAACAGCACGCCATCGAGGCGGCCGAACTGCTGGGCGAAGGTCTCCGCCATGCCGCGGTAGTGGGCGGCAGTAGCCCCTTTCAAGTCCACGGGCACGATGGCGGGCAGGGGGTGACCGGCCGCTTCAATCTGGTCGTAGACCGCCTCCAGCTTGGCACTGGTGCGCCCGAGCAGGATCACGGTGGCACCGTGGGCCGCATAGGTGAGGGCCGCTTCGCGGCCGATGCCGTCACCGGCGCCCGTCACCAGAATGACCTTGTCCTTGAGCAGATCACGGGGGGCCTGATAGTCGAGCATGTGGACTCCTGTTAACAATGCCTGGCGGCTTGGCGCAACGAATCGAGTGGGCAAGTGTACTGATCCGGCCCGGCAGTTGACCAGTATGAGACGGCAAAAATGTGAATAAAACAGGGCGATAGCATCGATCCCTCCGCCCTTGGCACGGGAGGTGGCAGAGTTTTTGCGCGAGGGGGGCAAACTCCTTACTATGTGAAAAAACCGGACATTGAGCGGAGCATCAAGTGGCATTTTTGACCGAATACGGCCTGTTTCTGGCCAAGACCCTCACCTTCCTGCTGGCCATCGGCGCCGTCATCCTGATGGTGGCGAGCAGCCGCCAGCCCAAATCCCGCAAGGGGGAGCTGGTGGTGACCGATCTCTCCGGCGAGCTGGAGCAGGGGCGCCATCAACTGCAGGCAGCCCTGGCGGGCAAGGCCGAGCGCAAGCAGATGGAGAAGACCCGCAAGGCCGAGCACAAGGCCAAAGCCAAGGGGGAGGATGAGCGCAGCCGGCTGTTCGTCATCGACTTCAACGGCAGCATGGATGCCAAGGAAGTGGCCTCCCTGCGGGAAGAGGTGAGTGCCGTGATAGGCGTGGCCCGGCCCGGGGACGAAGTGCTGCTGCGCCTCGAATCCGGCGGCGGCGTGGTGCATGGCTACGGCCTGGCCGCCTCCCAGTTGCAGCGGCTGCGGGACAAGGACATCACGCTGACCGTGGCCATCGACAAGGTGGCGGCGAGCGGTGGCTACATGATGGCCTGCGTCGCGGACAAGATCCTGGCGGCGCCGTTCGCCATCGTCGGATCCATCGGTGTCATTGCCCAGATGCCGAACTTCAACAAGCTGCTCAAGAAGCACGACATCGAATTCGAGATGCACACCGCAGGCCAGTACAAGCGCACCATCACCATGTTCGGCGAGAATGACGATCTGGGGCGGGAGAAGTTTCGCGAGGAGCTGGGGGCCATCCACGAGCAGTTCAAGGCCTTCGTGGCCGAGCACAGACCCGGTCTCGACATCGACAAGGTGACCACCGGCGAGCATTGGCTGGCGAGCCAGGCCAAGCAGCTCGGTCTGGTGGATGCGCTTTGCACCAGCGATGACTACCTGCTGGCCCAGGCCAGCCATCACAAGGTGGTCGGCATCCGCTACAGCAAACCCAGGAGCCTGACCCAGAAGCTTGGCAAGCAGGCGGCACTGGGGCTGGAGGGGGCCCTCGGCCGCCTGTGGCAGCAGAGCCCCTGGCGCTGAGAACCTGTTTCGAGCTTACTGCGAGGTCGTGATCAAGGCTCATGTGCTGCTCGGAATCCTCATGTGTATCTACACACTCCGCTTCCTGCGCTGCTCTTCACCTTGCTGACGATCTCTCGCTACAGCTCGTGAACAGGTTTTATAGCTCAGTGCAAAGGACTAAAAAGAGAGCCGGGCATTGCCCGGCTCTCTTTTTTTATTGCGTCGGCTCTGCAGGCCGATGGCGCACCTCAGCGTTGGAAGGGGTAGACGGAACCCAGTTTCAGGATCTGGGTCAGCTCGTCCAGGGCGGTGCGGGTCTCCAGCACCAGGGACGGGTCGCGCAGATCGTCCAGCGCCAGGCTGTCGCGGTAGTGGCGATCGACCCAGCCATCGAGGCGGGCAAACTGGCTGTCGGTGATGAGACAGGCCGGGTTGACGGCGGCCAGCTCGGTGTCGTTCATGGCCACCCGCAGCCGCAGGCAGGCGGG
>NZ_CAWMFQ010000377.1:5067-15156 GCF_963866995.1 Aeromonas sp. ZOR0002
ATGCTCTGTTTCACGTCCATGTAGTGCACCCCCTTGATCGGGGTCCCCAGGGTCACCAGCTTGGCCAGATAGGCCGACACCGCCGGGTTGTCGCGACATTCGGTGGGGGCGATGATCGCCATCTCGCCGGATGGCAGGGTGAGGATCTGGGTGTTGAACAGATAGGACTTCACCGCATCCTGCACCGACACCTCGGCAGTCGGCACCTCGATGAAGTGCAGCTCGCCGTCGCCGAACTTGGTGCGCACCTCGGCCAGCGCCGAGGCGGTGTTGAGGAACGCCTGCTGGTGGAAGAAGAGCACGTTCTGGTTGCCCACCGCGATGACGTCGTTGTGGAACACCCCCTGATCGATCACGTCCGGGTTCTGCTGGATAAAGACGGCGCTCTCATCCCCCAGACCGTGCAGGCGGGCGATGGCCTGGCTCGCTTCCAGGGTCTGGCGGGCCGGGTAGCGTTTGGGTGCCGGCTGGGAGACGTCGAAGGCGCTGCGGCCATAGACGAACAGCTCGACCCCCGCTTCGCCATAGGCGCGGCACAGCCGGGTGTGGTTGGCGGCGCCTTCGTCACCGAAGTGGTCGTTCTCCGGCAGATGCTGGTGGTGATAGAAGTGGCGATCGTTGTTGAACACGGCCCGCAGGATGCGCCCGGTCACCTCGGGCTCCAGGGAGCGGTGGAACTTGTTGGTCAGGTTGGCGGGGGTGAAGTGAATGCGGCCATCCTGGGTGTCGGCGCTCGGGGAGACGGTGGCGGCGTTGGCAGTCCACATGCTGGAGGCCGAGTAGCAGGCGGCCAGCACGGCGGGGGCCTGTCTGGCAGCCTGGGCCAGGACGCTGGCGTCGTTGCCGGTGAAGCCCAGGCGGCGCAGGGTCGCGAGATCCGGTCTCTCCTGTGGCGCCAGCACGCCCTGCACCATGCCGAGGTCGGTCAGCGCCTTCATCTTGCGCAGCCCCTGCTTGGCCGCTTCCTTGGGGTTGGAGGCCTCTTTGGCGTTGCTCTGGGAGGCGACGTTGCCATAGGAGAGGCCGGCATAGTTGTGGGTGGGGCCGACCAGGCCGTCGAAGTTGACCTCGAAGTGCTTCATGATCACATCCTTTCGATTTTTATATGGGGAGCGGTTCCTTCCGCGCACAAAGCTGCGGTGTGCGGCCATTATAAAGAGATTTCATCCTTTGTAACAAGCTGATAACCAGAATGGGTTTTTATGTCACAAGGGTGGCTGGATATGTCATTTCCAATCTAAAAAAGGGGGGGGATATAGCATAAAAACAAAAAAGCGGTTGCTTCCCGCGCCCCGGCTTCGCATTAATAAATAAAGAAGCAGGGCGGTTCGGGCTGTCGGGCAAATTGACCCGCAAGATTGCTTTTTCCCGTCAAATCTCTTATACAGCCCCACAAAACCGCACGCCAACCCCGTCGGGTGCAATGAGGATAATAGTTACAGCATGGGCAAATCACTGGTCATCGTGGAGTCTCCGGCCAAGGCCAAGACCATCAACAAATATTTGGGCAAGGACTACGTGGTGAAATCCAGCGTAGGCCACGTGCGCGATCTGCCGACCAGCGGCAGCGCCAGCACCGAGCCCAAAAAACCTGTCATTCGCGGCATCAAGCTCAGCGAATCCGAGAAGGCGGCCAAGGATCGCAACGCCCTGTTCTCAAGGATGGGCATCAACCCGACCGCAGGCTGGCAGGCCAACTACCAGATTTTGCCCGGCAAGGAAAAAGTGGTCAGCGAGTTGCAAAGTCTGGCCGCCAAGGCCGACACCATCTATCTCGCAACCGACTTGGATAGAGAGGGGGAAGCGATCGCCTGGCATCTGCGCGAGATCATCGGTGGCGACGACAGCCGCTACAAGCGCGTGGTGTTCAACGAGATCACCAAGAGCGCCATCCAGGAGGCGTTCGCCCAGCCGTCCGAGCTGAACATTCATCGTGTCAACGCCCAGCAGGCCCGTCGTTTCCTCGACCGGGTTGTGGGCTACATGGTCTCCCCGCTCTTGTGGAAGAAGCTGGCCCGCGGCCTCTCCGCCGGTCGGGTGCAATCTGTCGCGGTGCGCCTTATCGTCGACAAGGAGCGCGAGATCAAGGCGTTCGTGCCGGTGGAGTTCTGGGATCTCAACGCCGACCTGCTCACCGCCGAGAAGAGTGAGCTGCGCATGGAGGTGGTCAGCCGCAACGGTGCCGACTTCAAGCCGGTGACCCAGGCCGAGACCTTCGCCGCCGTGGCGGCCCTGGAAGGGGTCGACTACAAGGTGGTCAACCGGGAAGACAAGCCGACCGGCTCCAAGCCGTCCGCCCCCTTCATCACCTCCACCCTGCAGCAGGCGGCTTCTACTCGTCTGAGCTTCGGGGTCAAGAAGACCATGATGATGGCCCAGCGTCTCTATGAAGCGGGTTACATCACCTATATGCGTACCGACTCCACCAACCTCAGCAAAGAGGCGGTGGACGCGGTGCGGGAATACATCGGCGAGCAGTATGGTGCCGCCTACCTGCCGAGCGAGCCGAACCTCTACGGCGCCAAGGCCAATGCCCAGGAGGCCCACGAGGCGATCCGCCCCTCCAGCGTCCAGGTGACTGCCGAGATGCTGGAAGGGATGGAGCCCGATGCCATGCGGCTCTATGACCTCATCTGGCGCCAATTTGTCGCCTGCCAGATGACCCCGGCCCAGTACGACTCCTCCACCCTGACCGTCAAGGCAGGAGAGTTCGAGCTCAAGGCGCGCGGTCGCACCCTGCGCTTCGCCGGCTGGACCAAGGCCCTGCCGCCCATGGGCCGCAAGGGTGAAGACAGCCAGCTGCCGGCGGTGACCGTCGGCGAGGTGCTGAAACTGGTCAAGCTGGATCCGCGCCAGCACTTCACCAAGCCGCCCGCCCGCTTCACCGAAGCGGCCCTAGTACGCGAGCTGGAAAAGCGCGGCATCGGCCGTCCGTCCACTTACGCCTCCATCATCTCCACCATCGTCGACCGTGGGTATGTGCGGGTCGAGAGCCGCCGCTTCTTCGCCGAGAAGATGGGGGAGATCGTCACCGACCGCCTGGTGGAGAACTTCGTCGAGCTGATGAACTACGAGTTCACCGCCAAGATGGAAGACAAGCTCGACGGCATCGCCGAGGGGAGCCTGGAGTGGAAGAAGGTGCTCGACGCCTTCTACGCCGAGTTCACCCAGGAGCTGGAGCAGGCCGACAAGCCCCATGAAGAGGGAGGCATGCGTGCCAACCAGATGGTGCTGACCGATATCGACTGCCCGGATTGTGGCCGCAAGATGGGTATCCGTACCGCC
Source organism: Aeromonas sp. ZOR0002 (assembly GCF_963866995.1). Classification (NCBI taxonomy): domain Bacteria; kingdom Pseudomonadati; phylum Pseudomonadota; class Gammaproteobacteria; order Aeromonadales; family Aeromonadaceae; genus Aeromonas; species Aeromonas sp. ZOR0002. The sequence goes on from NZ_CAWMFQ010000377.1 coordinate 8,353, forward strand.
ACCACCGGCGTCTTCCTCGGCTGCTCCGGCTATGCCCTGCCGCCCAAGGAGCGCTGCAAGAAGACCATCAACCTGGTCAGTGCGGACGAGTTCGTCTCCGCCACCGACGGGGACGAGGCGGAAACCGATGCCCTGCGTGCCAAGCATCGTTGCGGGATCTGCGGCACCGCCATGGACGCCTACATCATCGACGACAGCCGCAAGCTGCACGTCTGCGGTCGCAACCCGGATTGCGATGGCTACGAGGTGGAGCAGGGGCAGTTCAAGCTCAAGGGCTACGAAGGGCCGAGCATCGAGTGCGATCGCTGCGGCTCCGAGATGCAGCTCAAGAACGGCCGTTTCGGCAAATACATGGGTTGCACCAACGAGAGCTGCAAGAACACCCGCAAGATCCTGAAAAATGGCGATATTGCACCGCCGAAAGAGGATCCGGTACCCCTGCCCGAGCTGAAATGCACCCAGTCCGACGCCCACTTCGTGCTGCGGGATGGCGCCGCCGGCCTCTTCCTGGCCGCCAGCAACTTCCCCAAATCCCGCGAGACCCGTGCGCCCCTGGTGGAGGAGCTCAAGCGCTTCCGCGATCGCCTCTCCCCCAAGCACCAGTACCTGGCGGACGCCCCGGCGTCAGATCCTGACGGAAACGCCTCCGTGGTGCGCTTCAGCCGCAAGACCAAGGAGCAGTACGTGATGACCGAGGTCAACGGCAAGGCGACCGGCTGGACAGCCCATTACGACAACGGAAAATGGCAGGAGAGCCTGCCCAAGGCGAAGAAAGCCTGATGGCGACGCCGCTCACAGCATGATGAAAGAGGCCCCTTGCGAGGGGCTTCTTTGTTGGTGGATGGCGATATACTGGAATGGCTGCATGGATGGCAGCGCAAGACAGGGAGTTGTCATGGAGATACATGAAATACGGCCGGGCATGACCTGCCTGACCCGTGAAGGGACAGCCTATGTGCTGGAGGTGGACAGACAGAGTCTGCTGGTGCTCTTGCAACGGGAGGATGAGACCATCCCGGTACAGGTGCGCAGCGATGACATTCTGGGACCCATTGCCGGCGACTAGGGAAGAGAACGTGACGGAGGGCGACCACAGAGGCCCTCCCTTTGTTGCAAGAACGCCCATCCCTTCGGGACGTGCCAGCCTCGTCAGAAGGGAACCAGAAAGAGCAGCTCGGCCAGGTCGGGCTGCCACTGCCACTCCCGCATCCTGACCCGCCCGCCAATCACGGGCACCCCCTCCTCCTGCAGCAGCCCCGCTTGCTTGTCAAAGCCTGCGGATCCTTTTGGCAGCGAAATGGTGCCTGCCGCCCCCAGCACCCGATGCCAGGGCAGCACCTTGTCGGTTTCCCGCAACACCTTGCCCACCAGTCGTGCTCGTCCGGGCAGGCCCGCGAGATCCGCCACCTGGCCGTAGCTCACCACGCGGCCGGGGGGGATCAGGGCCAGGATCGCCTCGATGCGGGCCGTCTTGTCCAGGGGGGGCGCGTTCGTTCTCATGATGATGGCTCGTCAAAAACAGCAGAAGCGCCATTGTGGCGCTTCTGTCATGGGGCTTGCAATCTGTCAGCCGAAGGTCTGGCTCAGTCCCCTGAGCTCGCGGGCCCGCCTGAGCAGCTCCTGGCTGGAGTCGTCCACCGCCTGGATCTTCTGGCTGTTGGCGCGGGAGTATTCGGAGATCTGGTGGATGTTGCGGCTGATCTCCTCCACCACCACCTGCTGCTGCTCCGCGGCGGCGGCGATCTGGGTGGAGAATTCGGTCACCTGATCGATTTCACCCAGCACCAGGTGCAGGTTGCCTGATCCCTGGCGGGTCATCTCGACGCATTCCCGGGTCTGGGCCAGGTTGTCCTGCATCATGCCCTGCCAGCGCTCCAGGGTGTGCTGGATCTGGCTGATGCTGCCCTGGATCTGCTCGGTCGCCTTGTGGGTACGGGTCGACAGGGTGCGCACCTCGTCCGCCACCACCGCAAAGCCGCGCCCCTGCTCGCCGGCACGGGCGGCCTCGATGGCGGCGTTGAGGGCCAGCAGGTTGGTCTGCTCGGCGATGCCCTGGATTTCACCCATCACGCTGCCAATGCGCTCCGACTCGCTGGCGAGCTCCACCGCGGAGTGGAAGGCCTGCTCCGCCTGGCTGGCCAGCCTGGTCATCTGCTGCTGGGTCTGGTCCAGCTGTTCCACCGTGCTCTGGCAACTGCTGCGTGCCTCGGTCACCTGGCCGTTGGTGTCCTGGATGTTGCGGGCGATTTCGTGGGCGGTGCTTGCCATCTGGGTCATGGCGGCCGCCATCTGCTGGGTCTGGGCATCCTGCTCGTTGATGTCGAGGAAGGCGCGGTGTGAGGAGTCCTGCAGATCGGTTGCCAGGGCCTGAAGCGGATGGGTGGCATCGTCGACCCGCCCCAGCACGGTGCGGATCCGGGCCTGCAGCATCTTCAGGTGAAAATCGGCGATGGCACCCGGTGCATCCCCCGAATAGACCAGCCGGGTCAGGCTGTCATATTGCTGACCGAGCTGCCTGAGATAGCGGGGCAGGGCGATGAGCTCGCGCCAGTAGGCGCCCGCAATGGCGAGGGGGGGAAGCAGCATCAGCAGCGCGGTGAGGGGGCCCTGGGTGAGGGCGGCCCAGACCAGCAGCGCCAGCAGCGGCAGGCCGAGCATCAGCGGCCTGAAACGGCGCAGCGAGGGGCGGGCCGGGGTGCCCCGTTGCTCGGCCGAAAGCAGGGTCCGATAGGCCTGGGCGGCAGCCTGCTTGAGCTGGGGGTCGGGCTTGCAGCGCACCGACTGGTAGCCGCTTATCTTGCCGTGCTCGTAGATGGGGGTGACGTAGGCGTCGACCCAGTAATAGCGGCCATCCTTGCAGCGGTTTTTCACCACTCCCCGCCAGGGGTTGCCCTCCTTGAGGCGATCCCAGAGGTCGGCGAAGGCGGCCTTGGGCATGTCGGGGTGGCGAACCAGGTTGTGGTTGTGGCCGACCAGTTCATCGACCTGGTAACCGGCGATGCGGCAGAAGGCGGGGTTGGCGTAGGTAATGACGCCGCGCAGATCCGTGGTGGAGACGAGTTGCACGTCGGCGGGAAATTCCACTTCACTGTCCACGACCTGGGCGTGTTTGCGGGCCATAAGGGTAAGCTCCGATCTGTTTGCTGATTGTTATTGTGGCGGAACCGCAGGGAGATGCATCCCCTGTCTGGTTTCATCGGGGGCCTTATTTTGCCAACAAAGGCAGATGAAAAGTAGGGGCTAGGTTGGGTTTTTGTTGTCGGTGGGTAAAAAAACGGCGACCAAAAGGTCGCCGAAAAGAAAAAGATAACACTACCTCTGTGGCACCCGGTAACGCACTTGCAACTGGTCGAGGATGTGCAGCTGGCCGGGCAGACGGGCGACGAAGTGCTCCCACACCTTGCGGGCGGGAGTGCTCCAGGCCACCTCTGCCGTGGCCAGCATGCGCGGGAACAACATGTAGTCGAGACGATCGCGAGAGGTGATCAGTTCCGACCACAAGGGGCTCAGCACCCCCAGGATGTTATCGTTGGCATGGAAATCGGCCGGGGCAGGATCGCATGCATGCACCTGCGCCAGGTTGAGGGTACCCGCCCAGTAGAGTCCCGGCTCATGGATGTCCTGACTCCAGGCGAGATCCAGATAGAGGTGCTGGGCAGGCGCCATCACCACGGGGTAACCGGATGCGGCGGCATCCAGGCCGGCCTGGAAGCTGGTCCAAGCGAAGACGGTGGCCTCCCGGCTCACCTTGTCACCGTGAAGTATCTCCTCCCACCCCAGCATCTGCTTGCCCTTGCTGGCCAGGTACTGCTGGCAGTGGCGCAGCAGGTGGCCCTGCAGCTCGCGGCAATCCTGATACCCTTGCTCGGCCATCAGTTGCTGGCAGGCGGGACTGTCGGTCCAGACGCCGGTGGGCACTTCGTCCCCCCCCATGTGAACCTGACTCCCGGGGAAGAGATCGCACACCTCGTCCATCACGGCGTCCAGGAACCGGTAGGTGCCGGGCAGTGCCGGGTTAAGCACGTTGTCGTCGAAATATTGCACCGAGAGGTAGCGGGAGTGGTCTGCCTCTTCCACCAGCAGCTCGGGTAGCGCCTTGATGGCGGCGTGACAGTGCCCCGGGATGTCTATTTCCGGAATGATGGTGATGCCAAGCCCGGCGGCGTAGGTGACCAGCTCGCGCACCTCGCTCTGGGTGTAGTAACCGCCATAAGGGTCGGGGCCGCCGCTCAGCTGGGGCCCCACCGCCAGGCCATGGCCGCGCCAGGCTCCCACGGCGGTCAGCTGGGGGAAGGCCTTGATCTCCAGGCGCCACCCCTCGTCATCGGTGAGGTGCCAGTGGAAGCGGTTGAACTTGTAGAGGCTCATCTGCTTGAGCAGGCGCTTGAGGGTGGCGATGGAGTGGAAGTGGCGGGCACAGTCGAGGAAGATGCCGCGAAAACCGAAGCGCGGTGCATCCCGCACCGTCAGGCAGGGCAGGCTCTCTCCGTGTTGCAGCGCCCACTGGGCCAGGCTCACCAGCCCGTGTCGCCAGCCCGCCTCGCCGGCGGCCCGGATGACGATCTCCTCAGGGGTGATGGTGAGCTCATACCCCTCGGGGGGAAGTGTCGCCTCGACGAGGTGGATCTCCGCATCGTGATCCTGGGTCAGGGCCAGGCCTGTCAGCTCGTTGAAATGGGCTAGCAGGGAGGCGAGGGGAACGGGGCCGTCGACGTGGGCCCGCTCGGCCAGCCGGAAGTTGCCTTCTGTATAAATCAGGTGGGCGGGTTGGGGCACGAGGCCGTTGACGGCCTCCACCTGTGGCAGGTCGGGGCCCGGGGAGGGCGGGTTGGTCAGGCCAAGGTCTTCCCCCTCCAGCACCAGGGGTTGCAGCTGTCCCTTGCTCTCCAGGCTCAGGAAGAAACCCTTGGGCATATCGGAGTCATGCTTGAGCGGGGTGTTGCGACAACAGAAGCGCAGCTCGCTCACCCCCTCGTGGGGCACCATGACCTTGTAACTGCCGCTCTGGCGCTCCAGGGTGCCCCCTTCGATCGAGTGGGGATCGATCTGGCGGGCGAGGCAGAAGTGGAGTTTCCAGGGGGCTGCTGGCAGTTGGCTCAGGGTGAAGCGAAACCAGACATCGTCACCGTCACGGTGATCGACCCGGGTGTGGATCAGGGGTGCGGACATGGGAATTCCTCTGATGGGGTGAAGGAAACGGGAGCCTGTCCCGCAGGTGTTGTCGGCCCGACCAGGCTCAGGGATGCAGACATGGCAGCGCCTCCGTCCTGGCAAACAGGATGGCCCCCTCCAGCGCGTCGCGCTTGGGGGCGACCAGATGGAAGTGGCCCAGACGGGGGGCGAGGCGCGTGCCGATGCCGCCCAGCAGGGCGATCCGGTCTGCCCCGAGCTGGGTCATGCCCTCCAGCAGCATGCCGAGCTGGGCACAGGTCTCATCCAGCAGGGCGGTGGCGAGCTCGTCCCCGTCGCTCGCGGCATCGAATACCCAGGGGGCGAAGCGGCCATAGTCGGCCGGTATGGCGCGCGCAGCCCAGCGCACTACCTCGGCCTGATCCCGCCTGAAGTGATCCATCAGGCGCACCGCCAGGGTGCTGGGGGGCAGGATGCCGTCGTGGCAGAGCAGGGACTGCTGGATGGCGCGCAGCCCCAGCCAGGCGCCGCTGCCGAGATCCGAGACGGGGAAGCCGCGACCCGAGCAGGTGCGAAGGCGCCCCTCCCGGTAGATGAGTCCCGCCGAGCCGGTGCCCGCGATCAGGATGGCCCCCTCCTGGCCGTCGAAGGCGCCGAGGCAGGCACCAAAGGCATCGGAGGTGAGCTTCACCCGCGCAAACGGGAAGGGCATGGTCAGCATGGCGTGGTAGCAGTCGGCGAGCTCGGCGGAGGCGAGTGCGAGCCCGACTCCCATCCGCTGTTCGCTCTCTCTGGGCAGACCCGCTTCGATGCGGGCCTGATCGATGGCAGCCAGCACATGGCCGTGGGCGAGGGCGATGCCCAGCTCCAAATTGGAGCCGGCGGCGCGCCCCTCGCCGAGCAGCTTGCCTGCGTTGTTGCGAATGCGGGCCCGGGTGTGGGTGCCGCCGCCATCCACCCCGACCCAGAACTCAATCATGGGGGCCTCCCTGCGCGCTTTGCCAGGTGACGGCCAGGGTAAACCTGGCTGGCGGTATGGAGGATCCAGGGCTCTCCCCGGTGCCAGTGATGTGTGAACCGCTCTCAATCATGGTGGCCTCCTTGTGCGCTCTGCCAGGTGATGGCCAGGGCGAACCAGGCGGCGTGCGGGATCCATTGCTCCCCCCAGCGCCAGTTCTGATCCAGCCGATCCTTGTACGCCTCTGGAATAAAGGCCACGTCATTTTCGTCATCGAAGCCGGCGGTGATGCCGTTGCAGATCCCCCCCTGTGCATTGGGGTAGCCGGCGGTGTATTCCGGGTTGTTGATGCCCTGACCCGCCAGCATGCAGGTGTTGAAGGGGTTTCTCCCCAGGATCCAGTCGAGCTGCTGCTGGCCGAAGGTGCGCAGCAGTGCGCTCTGCCCGGGCAGGTGCTGTGCGGCAGCAAACGCCATGGTGGCGAGCGACGCGAGGCGAGCGTTCTCCCCTTGCCACCAGTAACCGGATTCGTTGTGGTGGGGCATGAAAAAGCTCACCCGGGGCGCCTCATCGACCCCTTTCACATACTGGCGGGCGAGAGCGAAGGGATTGCCTGCCCGGGCCGCGAGGGCCAGCTCGGCCGCCAGGGCCTGCTCGGCGACGGTCCTGGCCGCCCACTGGCGCGCCGGATCCGGCTCGATGGCGAGATAGTCCAG
>NZ_CAWMFQ010000378.1:0-44383 GCF_963866995.1 Aeromonas sp. ZOR0002
GGGTGTCAACGCCGTCAAGGTCGGTATCGGCCCGGGCTCCATCTGTACTACCCGTATCGTGACCGGCGTGGGCGTGCCCCAGATCACCGCCATCTCCGACGCCGTCGACGCCCTGGAAGGCACCGGCGTGCCGGTGATTGCCGATGGCGGCATCCGCTTCTCCGGCGACGTGGCCAAGGCCATCGCCGCGGGCGCAAGCTGCGTCATGGTGGGCTCCATGTTTGCCGGTACCGAAGAGGCGCCGGGCGAGATCGAGCTCTATCAGGGCCGCTCCTTCAAGTCCTACCGCGGCATGGGCTCTCTGGGTGCCATGTCCAAGGGCTCCAGCGACCGTTACTTCCAGACCGACAACGCCGCCGACAAGCTGGTGCCGGAAGGGATCGAAGGGCGCGTGCCGTACAAGGGCCGCCTCAAAGAGATCATCCACCAGCAGATGGGCGGCCTGCGCTCCTCCATGGGTCTGACCGGCAGCGCGACCATCGACGACATGCGCACCAAGGCCGAGTTCGTGCGCATCTCGGGCGCCGGGATGAAAGAGTCCCATGTTCACGACGTGACCATTACCAAAGAAGCCCCCAACTACCGGATGGGCTGATGAAACGGGGCTCTGCGCCCCGTTTTTCCACCTTTTTTTTATCCCGTGCTTTTTGTGACAACATCAGCCTGATGCAGGAATAAAATGACTAAAGACATTCACGCCCACCGTATCCTTATCCTGGATTTCGGTTCCCAGTACACCCAGCTCATCGCCCGTCGCGTCCGTGAAATCGGCGTCTACTGCGAGCTGTGGGCCTGGGACGTAACCGAAGAGCAGATCCGCGAGTTCAACCCGAGCGGCATCATCCTCTCCGGCGGCCCGGAATCCGTGACCGAGGCGGGCAGCCCGCGCGCCCCCGAGTACGTCTTCAACGCCGGCGTGCCGGTGTTCGGTATCTGCTACGGCATGCAGACCATGTCCGAGCAGCTCGGCGGCAAGGTGCAGTCCTCCAACCTGCGTGAATTCGGCTACGCCCAGGTCGAAGTGCTGGGCCAGTCCGGCAAGACCAGCGCCCTCTTGCGCAACATCGAAGACGCCATTGCCGACAACGGCAATGCCCTGCTGGATGTCTGGATGAGCCACGGCGACAAGGTCACCGAGATCCCTGCCGGCTTCACCACCATCGCCCAGACCGCGACCTGCCCCCACGCCGCCATGGCCGACGAAGCCAAGCGCTTCTACGGCGTGCAGTTCCACCCGGAAGTGACCCACACCCGTCAGGGTGCCCGCATGCTGGAGCACTTCGTCAAGGACATCTGCGGCTGCGAGTGCCTCTGGACCCCGGCCACCATCATCGACGACGCCGTTGCCCGCATCCGCGAGCAGGTGGGTGACGACGAGGTGATCCTGGGCCTCTCCGGCGGCGTGGACTCCTCCGTGGTCGCCATGCTGGTGCACCGCGCCATCGGCGATCGCCTGACCTGTGTCTTCGTCGACAACGGCCTGCTGCGCCTGAACGAAGGCCAGCAGGTGATGGACATGTTCGGCGATCACTTCGGCCTGAACATCATCAAGGTCGACGCCGAAGAGCGCTTCCTCTCCGCCCTCGCGGGCATTGACGAGCCGGAAGCCAAGCGCAAGACCATCGGCCGCGTCTTCGTCGACGTGTTCGACGACGAGTCCAAGAAGCTCAAGAACGCCAAGTGGCTGGCCCAGGGCACCATCTACCCGGACGTCATCGAATCCGCTGCCAGCAAGACCGGCAAGGCCCACGTCATCAAGTCCCACCACAACGTCGGCGGTCTGCCGGAAGAGATGAAGATGGGTCTGGTGGAGCCGCTGCGCGAGCTGTTCAAAGACGAAGTGCGCCGTGTCGGCCTCGAACTCGGCCTGCCCTACGACATGCTCTACCGTCACCCCTTCCCGGGTCCGGGTCTGGGCGTGCGCGTGCTTGGCGAAGTGAAGAAAGAGTACTGCGACCTGCTGCGCAAGGCTGACGCCATCTTTATCGAAGAGCTGCGCAAGGCAGACCTCTACAACCAGGTCAGCCAGGCGTTCGCCGTCTTCCTGCCGGTGCGCTCCGTCGGCGTCATGGGCGATGGCCGCAAGTACGACTGGGTTATTGCGCTGCGCGCCGTCGAGACCATCGACTTCATGACCGCCCACTGGGCCCACCTGCCGTACGACTTCCTCGGCCACGTGTCGAACCGCATCATCAACGAGATCAACGGCATCTCCCGCGTGGTGTACGACGTCTCCGGCAAGCCGCCCGCAACCATTGAGTGGGAATAAAAGGCGTGAGAATAAGCGGTTAACGCCTCTCTCCCAGCGGTAACGCAAAACCGTCAAAAAGGCGCCCTTGAGGCGCCTTTTCTTTTTCCAATCGTTTGCGAGAAAATTTTGCTCCTGGCGAAGGGGGTGAGACTCTGTTGCCAACGTTGTCGTGGTGAGTTCCGGAGTCGATCGGAAGAGCATCATCCATCGCGTCCACACAAGGCGGCAGGCTGTGGTTTCTCCGGGCAGGGGAGGGGGAGTAATCCTTGTCCGCCAGGTGCCATGCGGACAATAGAGCCGGATCTCCGCTGCTTGGATGCCCCATCTTGATGCGCGGTGGTGATGCGACCTGCTGATGCGCCCCCAAGATGGGGTAATTTCTTGATCTGGCTTGAGAAACGCCCATCTTCCGCTTTTTCTTGTCGCTCTCGCTCGCTAGGATAGTCGTCTGGGTATGGCCTCTTTGGAGTCGCCGATGCAGCAGACCAGAGACACCGAGTGGGTTAAAGGCAGCAAACTGGAGGCTGCCGTATGGTAGCTTGGCAGTTATTCGGGAATGGGGTGAATAAGGGGGGTGTCAGTTGGAGTTCAGTAAATGGAAGCGAATGCGGCCAGACACCTGTTGAAGATCGGTAATGCAATGATTTTAAATAAATTTTTTTGGATGTTATGAGGATGGAGCGATATTATACGGAAGGCTCTGGCATCGGATTAGTACCGCCTTCCATCTAATTACTGTTTGGTTTCAGGAGTATAAGTGGAATATTTCCAAACAATTTTAATAAGTGTTTTCTCTGGTGTCTTGACTGCGCTCTTTCTTTATATTGCTTCGCTTTTCATCAAGGAGGTTCTTATACCAAGATATCAAAAGGCAATTTATAAAGGTATTGACGTATCTGGTGATTGGGAGGGCGCCCATGACATGGGTAATATAGGGTTCACCATTAAGCTAGTTTTAAGTCAAAATGCTCATGATTTAAAAGGTAGAGTGACTTTTATTAAGTACTCACAAGATAACAATATCAAAAAAGTGACAGATATGTTGGTTTCAGGTGAAGTATGGGAAGGCTTTGTTTCACTAAAATGCAGAACAGTAAGTAACAAAAATCTATCCTTTGGTTCTATGTTGTGTAAAGTAGGTGATCATTCTCTAAGTGGAAAATATATCTTTCGTAATCTTGCTGGTGACTCTTCTGGAATCAAGGATGTAGATGTTTATCTTCATCGAAAAGAAGCCTAACAATTTTTTAAAGTGGATCTGCAACGCATGGCATTTTCACTATGTGTCGCGTTTGGTGTTTAAGGTGATTTGTAGCGGCTTCAGTATTTCATTGCTCATATCTTAACAGGGCGTTATGACAAGGAGATATAGGTTGAAATCAACTCTTCCCCATCGTGATAGTGACCCTGTTATGATGCTCTATGCTCACTATTTTTTGGCAAGTGAGCTCATGCAAAAAAATTATCGAAAGCTCGAAGAAAAAAGAAATAAGAACAATAGGCTTAGTCGGAATGATCGGGTAAATCTCTCAATATATTTTTGTACATGGCTTGGATTTCTAGCAGTAACTTGTGAAGGATTCAAAAAGTTGAGGGCACATATTTTGATCCAAAATGAACGCCCTCAAGATTTTATCGAGTTACTTCCTAAAATTAATCGGCTCGGCTCATTGATGAAGATGCATAGTGACCCACTAAGAAAGTTCAGAAATGATATATTCCACCTGCGAGATAACCATGGGGAGTTAGAGCGTTTTTTGAATGGTCAGCATAATCGGTTGGAATGGGCAGAAGAACTTCAAACTGCCCTCTGTGATTTTTTCTCAGAATACAGAGTGTGCTGCCAAGTCCATTACGCAATTGAAGGGCGAAAAGATGAGTTCATAATGTAATAAGTATAGGCGCCATTATTAATTGAGAACGCAAATACTTAAATCGGTTGAAGATAAATGCCAGCTTCATTTCATTCCAACCTGTGGCCTCCACTAGAATTATAATAAATATAACAAGTCGTTCGTTTTGCTCGGAACGCACATAAAGCTGCGAGCCCTGTAACTAAAATGTTAGGCTACATAAATAAGAATTATGGGAGTACAAGGTGTTCATGATTTTGGATCAGGCGTACTGTATTGACTTTTCTTTCAACATCTTTGTGTTCGCGGAATAGGCTGAACACAACCATGCCCCATGATAAAACAACAGAAGGGGCGTTCTCCTCCTTCAATACCCTATCACTCCCCCAGATATCGCCGGGCGACTGTCCGGGGATATCTGATGGTCTGTTTCTTTTCGGCCAAGTTGGCTCGATTTTACCCATAGCAAGCAGCGCATAAAGGGCAAGGAGTTTACTCATACCTTGCCGCTTCCCAGGCGTGTATCGCCTGTTTGCGGGTCTCGCCCCAGTGATAGCCGCCGAGTTTGCCGTTTTGCTGAATAACTCTGTGGCAGGGGATCATCAAGGCGACGGGGTTGGCGCCTACCGCCAGCCCCACGGCGCGGGCGGCCTTGGGATTGCCGACGGCGCTTGCCACCTGGGCGTAGCTCACCACCTTGGCAGGCGGGATCTCGAGCAGCGCCCGCCAGACACTGATCTGAAAGTTGGTGCCGCTCACGTGCAAGGAGATGGGGCGATCCGGCGCCTTGCTGCTGTCAAACATGGTGTGGATGACGCTTTGGGTGCGTGAGGGCGCTTCTCGCAGTTCTGCCTCAGGCCAACGCTGGGCGAGGGCACTCAGCGGCGTTTGTGGGGCTTGGTCATCGAGAAACGAGAAGTTGCACACCCCCCGTTGGGTCAGGGCGACAAATGCCTGGCCGAAGGGAGTGTCGTGCACCCCGTGATCGATCACCAGCCCGGCCCCGCGCTGCTTGTATTCGCCCGGCGTCACCGCCTCGAGCTGCACGAAGTGATCGTAGAGCCGCGAGCCGCTGCTAAGGCCCAGGGTGTCGGCTACCTCCAGCAGCGGGCGCGACTCCTGCAACAGCGCCTTGGCCCGCTCCAGGGTCAGCACCTGCAAGTAGCGTTTGGGTGTCACTCCGGCCCAGCGGCTGAAGAGCCGCTGGAAGTGAAAGGGGCTTAGGTGAACGTGCGCAGCTATCTCGTCCAGGGTGGGCTGGCGCGCCACCTGGCTTGCGATAAAACGGATGGCATCGGCGATGCGGGCGTAATCAGACATAGGGCGCTCTCACGATAGGTTTGCAGCCGCAGGATCTTGGGTGCGACAAGGTCATGTGCGACAAATAGATACCCCACCATCGGCCAGCAGGGCAATGCCGGTGGTAAAGCTGGATGCATCGGACGCGAGATAGAGGGCCGAGCGGGCGATCTCCTCCGGTTGGGCCAGCCGTTTGAGGGCGTGGAGTTGTTGCACAAAGGCGAGACTCTCCGGTGTATCGGTAAAGGCCCGCCCCATGGGGGTGTCGGTGCCCCCCGGCAGCAGGGCGTTGACCCGCACCCCTTGTGCCCCATATTCGGCGGCCAGCACCTGGGTCAGACCGATGAGGCCCGCCTTGCTCGCAGCATAGGCCGCCATGCCGGGCAACCCCAGGGTATGGCCGACGAAGGTGGAGGTAAAGATAAGGGAGCCACCCCCGCGCGCCTGCATGGCGGGGATCTGGTACTTGGCCCCCACAAAGGCGCTGGTGAGGTTGGTATCCAGGGTCTCTTGCCACTGCGCCAGTTCAAGCCCCGGCACGCTGCCCGGTGTCCCCGTGGTGCCGGCGTTGTTGAAGGCGATATCGAGTCCGCCGAAACGGGTCAGCGCGAGATCCACCAGGGCGCGGGCATAGGTTTCGCTTTTCACATCTCCCGCCAGGCTCACCGCCTGCCCCCCCTCATGGCGGATCTCCTCCACCAGCAGATCCAGCTCAGGCTGGCGGCGGGCGCCGACGACGACGCTGGCTCCCTCCCTTGCAAACAGGATGGCGCTGGCGCGACCGATACCGGAGCTGGCTCCCGTGATGATGGCGACCTTGTTGGACAGTAATGACATGGCAGTTCCCTCGCGAGATGTGCATGGCGCCGGGTGGTGACGCTCATGCAGGGTTGGCAGACAAGTGGATGGGTTCACCCCCCTCCTGGTTCAAACCTCCTTTGGTTCAACCCTCCTTTGGTTCAAAGCTTTGGGGGGGTCGAAAGCACTGTTGGTTTGAAAGCACTATGGCGGCGAACCTTTGTCACGACGACCCGGATCTTGCTCACTTGTGCCATCGGCGATGGGCCATCACGGCATCAGGAGATATCAGCGTTTTATGAAGGGAGTGGGAAGGAAGTGGGAAGGGAGCGGGGCTGTGGCGCCGCTTTCCCAGGTGGTGGTGACCTGGGTTTGCAAGGGCAGTGCATGGAAAACAGTGCCACCGGTGTCGGCGGCACTGACGCAAAGCCTGGTGGGATAACGCTCTTTTAGGGGTTATCAGGCCAGGGTGGGGCTGGATGTGGCGGCGCAGGGCAGGGCGGCCAACTGTGCAAGGTGCTCGCCCAGGGAGACCCCGGCGCCGGTGGCGTTGACCGTCTCGAAGTAGTCGTGCCAGCCCGATGCGGCTATTCCCTGGACGAGGGCCTCGATGGCTGCGGCATCCGGCCCGCGCCAGATGGCGAAGAAGGGGTGGGGCGTACCATGGAGGGTGGCAGCATCGGTCTCGCCCAGCGCTATGGGCTCCACCCCGAGGGCGGCGAGGTTGGCCATGCCTGTGCCAATGGCCTCGAAGAACTGCTGACGGGCCGTCTGGCTCAGTGCCAGCCAGGCGGGAGTGGGGGTGTAGAGCTCTGCCAGATAGTGGGTCATAGGGGTTCCTTCGGGAGTTTGCCCTTGCGCAAGGTGCGCAAGGCGCGTTGACAAATCCGGGTTGTCGCGGGGCTGGGGCTTTCGCGAGACCAGCGCGCGCAGAGGTCAGTGACCCACTGTGGCCTGTCTTTGCTCGCATCGTTCAGCCAGTTGGCGACGGAGTCCTGCACATAGGGGGCGGGATCGGCCTTGAGGGGTTCGAGCAGCATCAGGGCCTGCTCCGGCGCTTGTCGCAGGGACGCAAGATGGGTACACCAGACGCCGCGGGGCCGGGTCGCTTCGCTGGCAAAGCGTCGCAGCCGCTCGGACGGCTCCACCGTCCAGGGCACCAGGGCGGCAATGGCCGCCTCGAGCTGCGCAGCAATGGTCGTTCGCATTGCGAGCCAGGCCCACTCGCGCACCCCAAAGTGCGGGTCATCGGCGAGGGGGCGAATGAGGGCCAGGCGGTCGCTGAGCGACAGCCCCTCGCTCGCGCCCACCATGAAACAGGCCCAGCCCCGCACGGTATCGGAGGGATGACGGCTGAGCGCCGCAAGATCCCTCGTGCCGCTCTCGGTCAGGAGCAGCCTGGCGGCCAGAGCCATGCGCCGGGTAATGCCCTCCCCGGATGCGGCGTGCATCGATGCCAGCGCCTGGGGCCCGAGCGAAAGCAGGGTGCACTGCATCAGGGCGGCAAAATCCACCGCCAGACATTCGGTCAGGTTGCTAGCCTCAGCCTCTCCCCGGTTGAGCTGGGCGAGGCGTGAGGGGGCGATATCCGTGATGCGGCTGCGTGTCATGGGTGCTCCTCTGTGGCGGCCTCTGTGCAGCCTGCACGGGATGAGATGACGTTGAGCCAGGCCCGCTTGAGCAGGGTACTCAGGGTCTCTCGCTCTGCCTGATCGAACCCGGCAAACAGGGAGCCTATCCACTGGCTGTGCTCATCGAGCAGGTGCTGTGCCAGGGCCTGGCCCAGCTCAGTCAGGCGCACCGAGATCTTTCGCCTGTCCTGGCTGTCGCTGTGGCGAGCCAACAGGCCGTCCCGTTGCAGCCCGTCGAGCAGGCCGGTGATGGTGGCCCGTGTGACCCCCGCCTTGTCGGCAAGCTCGTGGGGGGCCAGCCCTTGTGGCAGGTCGCGCAGCAAAAACAGCAGCACGAACTTGCCTTCGGAGAGGCGGTGGGGAGCCAGGCGCGCCGCGCACGCCTGATCGATGGCAGCGGCGAGGGTCAACACCTCAAAGCAGACGCGCATGTTTTGGGTGTCCGCGTGTCCGCGGCGCTCTGCATCCTCGAGCAGGGCGAGGTGTTTCTGTTCCAGCGTGATCATGATGGTGAGTCTCGAATGTCTTTGTATGGTGCCATACTATATGGCGCCAACCAAATGATCAACCTCCCAAGCGCGCGACCGGAATGGTTCATGGCAGCGAGGAGCGGGAGTGTGGCGATGGGGGGCCTTTGCAAGAGCAGGCGTTGCAATAAAATCGGCCATCTTTGGCCGTCATTCCCTATAATGCCCCTCCTGTGTGGTCTGGGGGGAGTGCCCGCAGTGAGCCACCGCAAGCCCGAATGTTGATAGAGACGATCCCATGCATACCCTGGAACAGCTTCGCGCAGGCGAACTCTGCGGCGCCCGCCACCTCAAACTTGTTGAAAACCTCGCGGTGTTCCCTCCCGAGATCCTGAGCCTCAAGGAGACCCTGGAGGTGCTGGATCTCACCGGCAACCAGCTGAGCGAGTTGCCTGACGAGCTGGCCGAATGCAAGAAGCTGCGCATCCTCTTCTGCTCCGAGAACAACTTCACCGAACTGCCCGAGGTGCTGGGGCGCTGCCCTGCGCTCACCATGGTGGGCTTCAAGGCCAACCGCATCGCGAGCGTCCCGGCCGCCTCCCTGCCCGCCAGATTGCGCTGGTTGATCCTGACCGACAACGAGATAGAGACACTGCCCGGAGAATTGGGGCGCTGCATTGATCTGCAAAAGCTGATGCTCTCTGGCAACCGGCTACATGAGCTTCCCGAGACGCTTGCCGGTTGCCACCGTTTGGAGCTTTTGCGCATCGCCGCCAACCGCCTGCCAGCGCTGCCGAGTTGGCTGCCCTCGATGCCGCGTCTGTCCTGGCTGGCCTTTGCGGGCAACCCTTTCTGTGATGAGCAGGCGTGTTTGAACGGCACATCGGAGTTCACTACCGAGATCCCCTGGCAGGCGCTCTCACTGGGGGATGTGCTCGGGGAGGGAGCATCCGGCGTCATTTATCGCGCCGAGTGGGCGAGTGCCAAAGGGCCCGGGGCGGTGGCGGTCAAGCTCTTCAAGGGGGCCGTCACCAGCGATGGCTTGCCCCTGAGCGAGATGGCTGCGTCCCTGGCCGCCGGTCGTCATCCAAACCTGGTCGGTGTGATGGGGAGAGTGAGCGATCATCCCTCCGGCATCCCGGCACTGGTGATGCCCCTGATAGACCCCGCCTTCGCCACCCTGGCGGGCCCCCCGAGCCTGGACTCCTGCACCCGGGATGTCTATGGGGCGGATCTGCACTTCACCCCGGCCCAGGTGATGGCCATGGTGCAGGGGGTGGCTGCGGCCGCCCGGCACCTGCACGAGCGGGGCATCCTCCACGGCGATCTCTACGCACACAACCTGCTGTACTCCTTGCAGCCCGCGATGCCTCACTCGTCGCAGGAGGCGCCGGGCCGGGTGCTGCTCGGTGACTTTGGCGCAGCCTCCTGTTACGACCGCGCCGATGACGTGCTGGCCGGGCGGCTGGAGCGCCTGGAAGTGCGGGCCTTTGGCTGCCTGCTGGCCGAGCTGCTGGCGCGCTGTGATGGGGGGGACGCCGACCTCGACCCCCTTCATCGACTGGCCGGGGAGTGCGGCTTTGAGGTGCCTTCCCGGCGACCCACCTTCGCGCAGATCCTGACCCGGCTGGCAGCGATGGCGACAAGCCTGCCTGGGGTCGTGGCCTGAGGCCTGCCCATCGTGGGCCTTCTCGTGCACAGGGGCGGGATCATGGGGCTTGCGCCACTTCGGTGAAGTTGTGATAGTGATGCACCATTGCAGATGACGAGAGGAAGATGATGGAAGCGGCATTTTGGCACCAGAAGTGGAAAGAGAACCGGATTGGCTTTCATCAGGCAGATTTCAACCGCTGGCTGCAATCCTGGTGGTCGGCCCAGCAAGGGAGCGACCCCGTGCTGGTGCCCCTTTGCGGCAAGTCCCGGGACATGCTCTGGCTGCGTGAGCAGGGGCATCCGGTGGATGGCTTCGAGCTCTCCGAGCTCGCCATTACCCAGTTTTTTGACGAGAACAACCTGAGTGCAGAGAGAAGCGAGGTGGGTCCCTATCAGTGCCACCGGCACGCCGATCTGCGCATCTATCAGGGGGACTTCTTCGCCGCTCCGGAGCTTGGTCAGCGTTATCGCCTGGTCTATGACAGGGCGGCCCTCATCGCCTTGCCGGGCGCCATGCGCCGCCAGTATGCCGCCCTGATGAGCCGCCTGGTGGAGGCGGGAGGGCAGGTGTTGCTGGTGACCCTCGAGTATCAGCCCGAGCAGCAGCTACAGCCGCCGTTCTCGGTGGGGGAGATGGAGGTGCGCACCCTGTTTGAGCGCGACTTTGGTGTCGAGGTGCTGGGCCGGGGGGCTGAGCTGGATCACCCCAGGGTGCTCTCGGGGCAGCTCTCCTATTTCGACGAGGTAGCTTACCGGCTGATCCGCCGGGGTTGAGAGGGCGCGAGGCCGCTGCCAAGGATGGAAGTGGCGCTTGTTTTACCTCCTTTGACATAGATCAACGTGGAAAATCAGGGAAATGCCTAAGATGAGGCTGTTTCTCAATCACTGCTGGTGCCGACCGATGAGCTCTGGTTTGAACGCCGGTCGAACATCAACCCAGTGTCTGATTTTCACGCTCATGTTCACTTTTGGCGGCTCTGGTCGCAATTGATTATGGTTTTTCCAGCCGACCCCACAGGGTCGGCTTTTTATTGCCTGCGCGTTGCCAACAGGGGAGGTCAGCCTTCGAAGGTGGCGGCGTTGAGCCGAAACGCCCTGGGATCGTCGACAAACTGGCCGGTGATCCGCTCGTCGTGCTCGTGGCCCAGGCCATAGCTGCAGAGGATGAGGCGATCCGAGGTACGGGATCTCAGCTGGGTGATGAAGCGCACCAGATCGGCACGGCTGAGCCTGCCCACCTCCTCGCGTACCCGTTCGCGCTGATCAAAACCCAGATCCTTGTTGCCGATGCTGACCCAGAGCCGCTGGCCGCGGCTGCGCAGGTTGGCATCTCGCTCGCTGAGCTGGGCCTGCAACCCCGCCTTGCTCTCCTGCCACTGCTGCTCGGTGAACTCCAACATGGCCAGCGGGAAGAGATCGATGAACTCCTCCACCGCATCCAGCAGGATCTGCGGCCCCGCTACCGGCGACTGGATATAGAAGATGAGACCGGGATGGCGGTTGAGGGGCAGGTTGCCGGCTCCCACCACGTAACCGAGCTGCTGGCGGGTGCGCAGCTCGTGGAAGAAGGTGGATGACATGATGTGGTTGGCCAGGGTGAAGCAGGCGAGATCCCGCGCCCGGGTGGTGCGCGACTGGTAGTAGACCAGCAGCGCCGAGTCCTCGTGATCGCACCCCTGTTCGCGAATGAGGGTGCCTCTGTCCTGGATGGAGATGAGGGGGCGGCGGGTCTCGGCGCTGGGCTGGCTGTTGGCACCGAGGTGGCGCTCCAGCAGGGCAGCGAGTTCGAGGGCCTCGGCGGCCGTCCAGTCTCCGTGTACCAGGGCCTCCAGATGCACCCTGGCAAAGAGCTCGGAGACGAAGCCGGGCATCTCCCCGAGTTCGACGGTGCGCAGGTGGCGCAACAGCTGCTCGAAGGGCGGGTTGTTGGGTTGCAGCAAACTGGTGAGCTGGTTGAACAACTGGGAGATGGGGCGGGTCTTGGACTGGTTCTCCCAGTTGCGGATAAGCTGCTCCTTGATCTCGCTAAAGCGGGCCGGATCCGGATACCCCAGGGTGCGGTTGCCGAGGATCATGTCGAGCAGCAGCGGTTGCTTGTCGGCAAAGCCGCTGAGGTTGATGGTAAAGCCCCCCTGATGGGCATAAATCTGGTAGCCAAGGCCCGCGAGCTCCGCCGGGTAGGTGAGGGCGTTGAGGTGATCCGTGAGCAGTTCCACGGCCAGACGCGCCATGGCGATGTGACGCGGGCTCTTGACCGCATGTTCGCTGTCGACGGAGATGTAAAGGCTGCCCTTGGGCACGCTGAACTGATGCTCGTGCAGGTGCCAGAGCCGGAAACCGGGCCTGTCGATGAGGCAGGACGGCATGTCGGCGGGCAGCGCCGGCAGACGGGCGTCGAGGCGGGTGCTGATGAAGGGGTTGGGCGCCGGCAGGTGCAGGGCGGGATCCGGTTCACTCTGCTGCCAGCGGATCTTCTCGGCTTCGCTGATGATCTGGACGCTGTAGGGTGTCTGGTACCAGCGGGCGAGGCGATCCGTGCTCGCTTCCGGGGCCTGGATGGTCACCCGCAGGTTGTGGGGCGTCAGCTTGGCGAGGAAGCGCCGGATCAGCGGCTCATCGAACTCGCGCATCATGTAGTCGCCATAGAGCAGGTCGTCCGGCCCGTAGCTGAACAGGTTGAGCACGAGGCCGGAGACGGTGTCGAGGGCCCGGCCCCGCTCCTGGAAGCGGAAGGCGGATTCCAGCACGCTGCGCTTCTCCTCATAGCGCCAGGCCTGCACCCCGCCCCGCTCGATGAGCTTCAGATAGCCAAACAGGGCGGCGATGATCTCGTCCACATGCTCAAGCCCAAGGGGGGTGAGGCCAAAGCTCACGCCAAAGTCCTTGAAGTTGGCGCCGCTGATGCCGCCGCCGGCGGCGAGCTGATTGACCCAGCCTCGTCCCTTGAGCAGAGAGAGCAGGCTGCCTTCCCCCTCATAGCCGATGAGGTGGCTCAGGAAGGTGAGGGGTTTTTTGTCGTAATACTCATCCACGCACGGCAGCGGGAAGGTCAGCGCCAGCTTGCGGGTCTCCTTGACCGGGGTCAGCTGGATGCGAATGCCGAGATCATCGAGTCGGTAGAGAGGATGGCTCAGTACCGGAGGGCCGAGGCGGCGATCCGGAATGGCACCAAAGAAGCGATCACACCAGGCCAGCTGGATCTCGATGGGGGCCGGTGAAAGCATGACCAGCGCCATGCGATCCGCACTGTAGTGGGTTTCGTAGAACGCAATGAGGTCCGAGCGCAGATCCCGGCCGGGGAGATCCGCCAGGGTGTCGAGGTTGCCCACCGAGAATTTGGAGAAGGGGTGGTCCGGATTGACCGTCTCCTTGTGCACCTGGTAGCCGCGGCGCACGTCGTCCTGCAGCTTGAGGCGGTACTCGGAGTCCACCGCGTTGCGCTCCTTGTCGACCCACTCCGGTGCAAAGGTGGGGCAGATGAAGAACTGGGAGAACCGGTCGAGCCCCGCCTCGAAGAAGCCGTTGTCGATGTCGAAGAAGAAGTTGGTGAACTCGGTGCCGGTCCAGGCGTTGTTGCTGCCTCCGTGACGGCTCATGAATTGCTGGTATTCACCGGGTTTGGGGTAGGTGCGGGTACCGAGAAACAGCATATGCTCGAGGAAATGGGCCATGCCCTGGCGATCGGCAGGGTCGTCGAAGTGGCCGGTATTCACCGCCAGTGAGGCGGCGGATTTGTCGGTCTCGGGATCACAGATCAGCAAGACCCTGAGCCGGTTTGCCAGCTCCAGATAGTGATACCGCCGATGGTCATTGGGACTGGCATATGGGCTCATTGGGGAGGGGCTCGCGGTGAATTTATTTGAATTTAAACATGATTATCGACCCCGCTATCTTGCGAGGCAAACCCTTTTCTGAGAGGTGGCGCAATTGTTTCCCCCGGCATGGCGGGGTAAGATCCCCCCGCTATTTAAACAGGCCCCCTGGGCGAGGTTGTAATGAAAATCTACATCATGCGTCATGGCCAGGCTGGCATGAACGCAAAGACTGATGAACAGCGTCCACTGACCGAGCAAGGCATCGAAGAGTCCATCCACATGGCGAGCTGGCTGGCTCCCCAACTGGCAGGCTCCCTGAACCTGGTGATCCACAGCAACTACCTGCGTGCCAGACAGACCTGGCAGGCCATCGCCCCCGAGTTGCCCAAGGCCCTCAAGGTCGAGGAGAGCGGCGACATCACCCCCTATGGGGACCCGGCTTTCGTGGCAAGCTACCTCACGGAGCTGGCGGCGGAGCATGACAACATCCTGATGGTCAGCCACCTGCCGCTGGTGGGGTATCTGGTCCAGAGTCTCTGCCCGGCGGCAGGGGCCCCCATGTTCGCGACGTCCGGGCTGGCCTGCATCGAATGGCAAGATGGCAAAGGAGTCTTGCTCTGGCTGGAAGGACCGCATACAATACGGTAAAAGTTAATAATAAGTTACAGTTTGGTTTTTTGGGGAAGAGAGAGTCGAATTTTCCGGTTTTTTATATAAATTTAACGGAATTATTTCGCATAAGCTGCTGTCATACGGATACAACTTCAAGAGGTTGCAAACGATGAGAGTGTTCAAGAAGTACCTGCCACTGATGGTGGCAAAACATGTCAAAACCTTCTTCAAGGGGCGGATTTACATCCACGGCAGGGGGCGCTTCGATTTCCAGTCGGGCTTGCTGATGATGCCATTGCAAGCCGACATTCCCCATCGCCAGACGGTGCTCGAGGTCAATGAACTGATTTCAAGGCTCCACATGGATGCCGCCTGAGGCGCCTCAGGCTGACCCTGGTCCCCCTCATGCCCGCCCCTGTGCGGGCATGATTGTTGATGGCGCCTGGGCGCGGCGCCAACCGTTCGCGTCATGGCGCTTCTTCCTGCGTTGGCAGGCTTGCTTATCCTGATTGCCTCTCTATACTCGCGCGCAATACCCGCCTTTTTATTCTGGATATCGCAATGCCCCTTGCCTTCCTGTTTCCCTTCTCCTGCATGGCCATCTGGGCCGGCAATGGCATCGTCAGCAAGCTGGCGGTCGGGGTGTTGTCTCCTGCGGCGCTCGCCTGGTCGCGCTGGATGGTGGCGGCCCTGGTGCTGACCCCGTTTCTGGCTCACCGGGCCTGGCGCGAGCGCCGCAAGCTGCGGGCCGGTTTCTCGAAGCTGGCGATGCTGGCCCTGCTCGGCATGGTCTTGAACCAGACCTTTGGCTATTACGCGGCCCAGACCCTGGGGGCCACCGAGATTGGCCTGATGATGGGGCTGACCCCCTTGATGACAGTGCTGCTCAGCATCTGGTTGCTGCGCGAGCGGCCCACCTGGGGGGCGCTGCTGGGAGGCGCCATCTCCATTCTGGGGCTGGCGATTTTGTTGGGGCAGGGGGATCCGGCCCGGTTGCTGACCCAGGGCATCCATATCGGTTCCGTTTACATGCTGCTCTCGGCGGCCACCTATGCGCTCTACAGCGTGCTGCTCAAGCGCTGGGATCTGGGGCTGGACAACTGGTCCATGCTCTACGGCCAGGTGCTGTGCAGCCTCCTGTTCCTCACCCCCTTCTATCTGCTGGTGGACGGGCACTGGCCCGATGGCAGCGCCCTCTGGCTCATCCTCTATGCGGGGATCCCGACCTCGGCCCTCTCGCCCTGGCTCTGGATGCAGGGCATTGCCCTGCTCGGGGCGAGCCGTACCGCCATCTTCATGAACCTGTTGCCGGTCATGACGGCCGCCCTTGCCATCAGCTGGCTCGGGGAGCGGCTCACCAGCTATCACCTCATCGGTGGCGGCATGACCCTGATGGGGGTGCTGCTGGCGCAGTTGCTGGTGAGGCCCGTGACGGTGCGAAGACGCGCCCGGCTCGCGGTGGCGGGCTGTCAGGAGAAGTAGGATAAAAAAAGACCGCCCACGAGGCGGTCTTTTTGGTTCGGTGCCCAGCGTCACTGCGCCGTCAGATAGAGATCCTTGGCATAGACCAGGTCTTGCGGGTTCTGGTAGGGGTAGCCCTTGACGTTGGGTTTGAGCAGCCGTGATTTCACGTAGAAGTAGACAGGCGCGATGGGGGCCTCCTCGTCGATCAGCACCTCGGCCTGCTGATAGAGGCGGTTGCGCTCGGCGGGGTCCTTGGCGTCATGGGCCTTGGCCAGGAGGGCGTCGTACTCCTTGTTGAACCACTTGCCGCTGTTGGCGCTGCTGCTGGAGGTCATGATGTCGAGGAAGGTGGAGGCATCGTTGTAGTCTCCGTTCCAGGAGTAGCGGCTCACCCCGAAGTCACCCTCGTTCAGGGCCGACACCATGGTCTTCCACTCCATGTTGTTGAGCTCCGCCTTGACCCCCAGGTTGTGCTTCCACATGGAGGAGATGGCGAGCGCTATCTTCTTGTGCCCCTCGTTGGTGTTGTAGAGGATGTCCACCGTCAGCGGCTTGTCAGGGCCGTAACCCGCCTCGCCAAGCAGCGCCTTGGCCTGCTTGATGCGCTCTTCCTTGCTCATCAGCTCGCTGGCGGGGCGTTTGAGCTCGAAGCCGTCCACGCTCGGCGGGGTCAGGCTGAAGGCGGAGAGCTGCCCCTGTCCCAGGATCTTCTCCGTGATGGTGTCCCGGTCGATGGCAAGAGACAGTGCCTTGCGCACCCTGACGTCGTCAAAGGGCTTGCGTTGGGTGTTGAAGACGTAGTAGTAGGTGGCGAGCATGGGGGCGCTCACCAGCTCCTCCGGGCTCTGGCGCTTGATCTGCTGATACTGCTCCAGGGGATAGGTGGTGTAGTGCAGCTCGCTCGCACGATAGCGGTTGTAGGCCGCGGTATCGGAGACGATCTCCAGATAGATCACCTTGTTCAGCACGGTGTGCTCGTTGTCCCAGTAGTGGGGGTTGCGCTCGGCGATGAGGCGCTCGTTCGGGGTCCACTCCTTGAGGGCGAAGGCGCCGTTGGAGACGATGTTGGCCGGTTTGACCCACTCATGACCGAACTTCTCGATGGTGGCCTTGGGCGCCGGGAAGGTGGTGTAGTGGGAGAGGGTCTTGAGGAAGAAGGGGACCGGGTTTTTCAGGGTGATCTGCAGGGTGTAGTCATCGAGCGCCTTGATCCCCAAGGCATCCGGGCTCTGCTTGCCCTGCACCACGTCGCTGGCATTGGCGACGCCGGTCAGCTCGATGAACCAGGCGTAGTTGGAGGCGTTCTTGGGGTCCGCCGCCCGCTGCCAGCCATAGACGTAGTCCGCCGCCGTCACCGGCTCGCCGTTGGACCATTTGGCATCGGGTCTGAGCTTGAAGGTGTAGACGGTGCCCGTGGAATCGAGCTCGTAGCCAAGGGCGCCCGCCGCCTGCAGCTTGCCGTTGCCATCCAGGGTATAGAGCCCCTCGAACAGATCGTTGACGACGTCGCTGCCCGCGCTCTCTTCCACCATCTGGGGATCGATGGAGGCAGGCTCGGTGCCGATGTTGCGCACGAACACTTGCTGGGCGGCTGGCAGAAGCTGGGTGCCTTCAGGCACCTGGGCAGCGAGGACGGGGAGGGTGAGCAGAGCGGCAACCGCCCCGGCGATAAGCGACTTTTTCATTGAATATCCTTATGTTTTTTTGCTTCCAAAGCGCAGCCAGTGTGCGGGATTGGGGGGCAGATCTCAAGAGGGGAGCCTCTGGCGCAACATTGCCGGGCGCCAGGGGGAGCAAGGCGGGCAGCCGCGTCGGCCCGGATGCATTCTTGTCACGAATTAACCCCCCAAAAGATGCCGGATGGCACCCTTGTTTCACGGCGAAAGCCCGTGGTGGCGCGGCTTTCTGGCGATTTAAAGAACGGCTTAATTCGCTGCAAAAACAAAAAACAGGCGTTACATTGGGTTACAAAACAACGCTGCCGGGGATCGGCACTTTTTTTGCCGACACTTGCAAACGTTTTCAACGGCCAACGGAAACGATCTTAAAGGAACAAGAATGCGAAACATGATCACCATGGGCGAGTTCATCGTCAAAAAGCAGGCGGACTACCCGACCGCGACCGGCGAGCTGACCTCCTTGCTCAGCTCCATCCGCCTGGCCGCCAAGGTGGTGAACCGGGAGATCAACAAGGCGGGTCTGGCGGACATCATCGGTTCCATCGGCGCCGAAAACGTGCAGGGCGAGGTGCAGCAGAAGCTGGACGTCTATGCCAACGAGCGCTTCAAGGCGGCGCTGGAGGCCCGTGGCGAGGTGTGCGGCATGGCCTCTGAGGAGGAGGAGGACTTCGTCTCCTTCGATTCCGAGCTCTCTCGTCACTCCAAGTACGTGGTGCTGATAGACCCCCTCGACGGCTCCTCCAACATCGACGTCAACGTCTCGGTCGGGACCATCTTCTCCATCTACCGCCGGGTCAGCAAACCGGGCGCCGGGGTCACTCTGGAGGACTTCCTGCAGCCGGGTCACCGTCAGGTCGCGGCGGGCTACGTGGTCTACGGCTCCTCCACCATGCTGGTCTACACCACCGGCTTTGGGGTCAACGGCTTCACCTATGACCCCTCCATCGGCTGCTTCTGCCTCTCCCACGAGAACATCCGCATTCCGGAGGAGGGCAAGATCTACTCCATCAACGAGGGCAACTACATCAAGTTCCCGGACGGGGTGAAGAAGTACCTCAAATACTGCCAGGAGCGTGACGAGGCGACTCACAGGCCCTATACCTCTCGCTACATCGGCTCCCTGGTGTCGGATTTCCACCGCAACCTGCTCAAGGGGGGCATCTACATCTACCCGTCCGGCACCAACTCCCCGAACGGCAAGCTGCGCCTGCTCTATGAGTGCAACCCCATGGCCTTCCTGGTGGAGCAGGCCGGTGGCAAGGCGTCCGACGGCTTTGGCCGCATCATGGACATCCAGCCTACCGCTCTGCACCAGCGCACTCCCTACTTCGTCGGGTCCACCAGGATGGTGGAGCGGGCCGAGGCCTTCATGCGGGAGTTCTCCGCCCACGAGGATCCGGCCAACCAGGGCTGAGCCCGGGCCAGCGTCCCTTCGTCACGGGAGCCGTCAAGGCTCCCGTTTTTATTGGCGTGCAGGCGGGTGTAGCCAGGTTGATATGCTGACGGACTGACGGACTGACGGACTGACTCGACGCCTCGGCGGTCGCGGTGCAATGGCTGGTGGCCCCCTTGCCGGGATGTCTGGCCGGGATACCTGGTCTGGATACGTGGGTGGGATGAATACGGCACGGGCCATCTGCGGGGCTATCGAGGCGCGTGGAACCCGTTTTTGCCCACAATCATCCCCATATCCATCTGTTTTTCAGATGGGTTGTGAATCAATGCATCGCATTAACAGATGGATTTGGCGGCAAAATGGTGCTGCCAGGAGGGCGAACCGAGGCATCGGGAGGCAAGAAGGCGGGCCGGGGGCGAGATGCCGCCCCTTGCCAGCAACGAAACGGGAGCCCTGGGGCTCCCGTTGTTGTAGGCGGCAGGTCGCGCCCTGCTGACGTCATGCTTCCCCTCAGGGGGTGGCATGGCGGGCGAGATCCGCCAGCAGGCCGTCCACCAGTTTGAGGCGCATGGCCCTGTCCTGGGTCGGTACCTGGAAGCGCAGCCGGGTCGGCCCGTCCATCTTGTAGATGCGCGGCTGCTCCGAGAGCAGCTTGACCAGATAGGCCGGGTTGACGCGGGTTTCCTGGGTGAAGTCCAGATAGCCGCCGCGCTCGCTCATCTCCACCCGGCGAATGCCCAGCGCCGTGGCGCGCTGGCGGAAGGCGGCCAGCTCCATCAGCGTCTTGGTCGGCTCCGGCAAGAGGCCGAAGCGATCGATGAGCTCCACTTTGAGCTCCCGCAGCTCCTGCTCGTCCGCCGCACTGGCGATGCGCTTGTACATGGAGAGGCGCATGTTGACGTCCGGGATGTAGTCGTCCGGGAGCAAGGCGGGCAGGCGCAGCTCTACCTCGGTGTGCTGGCTCATGAGCTGCTCCAGCGACGGCTCCTTGCCATGTTTGAGCGCCTCCACCGCCTGCTCCAGCATCTCCATGTAGAGGGTGAAGCCCACCGATTCAATCTGGCCGCTCTGATCGTCGCCCAGCAGCTCGCCCGCGCCCCGGATCTCCAGATCGTGGGTGGCGAGCGCAAAGCCAGCGCCGAGATCTTCGAGGGACGCGATGGCCTCCAGCCGCTTGGCCGCATCCTTGGTCATCAGCTTGGGATGGGGGGTGAGCAGGTAGGCATAGGCCTGGTGGTGGGAGCGCCCGACCCGGCCCCGCAGCTGGTGCAGCTGGGCGAGACCAAGATGATCCGCCCGGTCCATGATGATGGTGTTGGCGCTCGGCACGTCGATGCCGGTCTCGATGATGGTGGTGCAGACCAGCAGGTTGAAGCGCTGGTGGTAGAAGTCCGACATCACCCGCTCGAGCTCCCGCTCGCGCATCTGGCCGTGGGCGATGCCGATGCGCGCCTCCGGCACCAGCTCGGCAAGATCGGCGGCGCACTTCTCGATGCTCTCCACGTCGTTGTGCAGGTAGTAGACCTGGCCGCCACGCTTCAATTCCCGCAGTACCGCCTCGCGCACCACCGCAGGTTCGTGCTGGCGCACGAAGGTCTTGATGGCGAGCCGCTTGGCGGGCGGGGTGGCGATGATGGAGAGATCCCGCATGCCGGACATGGCCATGTTGAGGGTGCGGGGAATGGGGGTCGCGGTGAGGGTGAGGATATCCACGTCGGCGCGCAGCGCCTTGATCTTCTCCTTCTGGCGCACCCCGAAGCGGTGCTCCTCGTCGACGATGAGCAGGCCCAGATCCTTGAAGGTGAGCTCGGCGCCCAGCAGCTTGTGGGTGCCGATGATGATGTCGACCTTGCCCTCGGCCATCTCCTTCATCACGGCGCTCTGCTCCTTGGCGGAGCGGAAGCGGCTCAGCACCTCCACCCGCACCGGCCAGTTGGCGAAGCGGTCGCGGAAGTTGTCGTAGTGCTGCTGGGCGAGCAGGGTGGTGGGCACCAGCACGGCCACCTGCTTGCCGCCGTGCACCGCCACAAACGCCGCCCGCATCGCCACTTCGGTCTTGCCAAAGCCCACGTCGCCGCACACCAGCCGATCCATGCTCTTGGCCTGGCACATGTCGCCGAGCACAGCGTTGATGGCATTGAGCTGATCCTCGGTCTCCTCGAACGGGAAGCTCGCGGCAAACTGGCGGTAGGCCTCCCGGTCGTGTTTGAAGGCAAAGCCGTGACGGGCTGCCCGCATGGCATAGACATCCAGCAGCTCGGCCGCCACGTCCCGCACCTTTTCCGCCGCCTTGCGCCGCGCCTTGACCCAGGCCTCGCCGCCGAGCTTGTGGCTGGGCGGGTTGTCGGAGCCGGTGTAGCGGCTGATCAGGTGCAAACTGGTGACCGGCACGAACAGCTTGTCGCCGCCGGCGTATTCCAGGGTCAGAAACTCGGTGGGCAGGCCGCCTGCGTCTATGGTCTCGAGCCCCAGGTAGCGACCGACCCCGTGATCCAGGTGCACCACCGGCTGGCCCTGGGTCAGCTCGCCCAGGTTTCGGATCACCGCATCCGAGCTCAGGTTCTTGCTCTTGTCCCGCTGGCGCTTGCTGCGGATCTTGCCGCCGAGCAGCTCGGCTTCGGTGATGAGGGCAAGGGGCGTCTGGCCGGGCTCTTGCAGCAGGAAGCCCCGCTCCAGGGGACAGACCAGCAGCCCGTGGCGCGCATCGCTCACCAGGAAGGCGTCGAGGGAGGCAAACTCCCGGGGTTGCAGGTTGATCCGTGCGAGCAGATCCCCGAGGCCCTCGCGCCGCCCCTCGGACTCCACCGCAAACAGGGTGCGCCCGGTAAAGCCTTGCAGGAAGCCGTCAAGGGCCAGCAGGGGTTGCTCCTTGCTGTGGTCGAGCTGCAGATCCGGCAGGGGGGCGAGGGGCAGATCGTGCTGACCCGCTCCGCCGTCAACGGTCGCCTCCTGCAGACGCACGGCGCCATAGTCCCCGAGGGCGGCGAAGAGCTGCTCCACCGGCAGATAGATCTGCTGGGGCGGCAGCAGGGGACGGGTGTTGTCCCAGCGTCTGTCTTCATAGCGCTGGCCAATGTCGTTCCAGAAGCGCTGGGCCGCGGGGTAGATCTCCCCCACGGTGAGCAGCAGGGTGTTGCCTGGCAGGTAGTCAAACAGGCTGGCGGTCTGGTTGAAGAAGAGCGGCAGGTAGTATTCGATGCCGGCGGGCCAGCGCCCCTTGCTCACCTCCTGATAGACGGAGCCCTCGGCGCGGGAGATCTCGAACTGTTCGCGATACTGGCCACGAAACAGCTCGATGGCCCCCTCGTCGGTGGGAAATTCCCGTGCGGGCAGGAGGCTCACCGACTTCACCGGCTCGCTGGAGCGCTGGGTCTCGGGGTCGAACGGGCGGATGGAGTCCACCTCGTCGTCGAAAAAATCAATGCGATAGGGGCGGCTGCTCCCCATGGGGAAGAGATCCAGCAGGGAGCCGCGGGCGGCGAATTCGCCGTGCTCCAGCACCTGTTCCACCGCCACGTAGCCAGCCTCCGCCAGACGCCCGCGCAGCTGCTGCAGGTTGAGGCGCTGGCCGCTTGTGACCATCAGGCTGTATTTGTCGAGATAAGCCTGGGGCGCCGTGCGCAGCATCAGGGTGGAGATGGGCACGATGAGCACGCCGTGGCGCATCTGCGGCAACTGGTAGAGGGTCTCGAGGCGCTGGGAGATGATGTCCTGGTGGGGAGAGAAGCTGTCGTAGGGCAGGGTCTCCCAATCCGGGAACAGCAGCACGGGGCAATCCTGATCCGCCAGCAGGAACCCCAGTTCCTGTTCAAGGCGCAGGGCGCTCGGGGTATCGGCGGTGACCAGCAGGACGGGTCTTCGGGCTTCCCGGGTGAGGCGGGCGGCAACCAGAGCCAGGCTGCTGCCGACCAGCTGGCCGAACGTTGTCTTCTGGCCCGCCTTGGCGGGCAAGGCGGGGAGGGTCATTGGCATCATCGGAGTCTTTTACTGTTGGCGTTCTTTTGACATGGACCTGGGTTAGCGCTGACGTTCCTGGGCACGCAGCTTGAGCTGTTTCGACTGCACATGCAGGCTGGCGCGCACCAGCAGCTCCCGGTCATCCTCGCGGATGCGCACGTAGTCGAGCACCACGTGGGTGCCATGCTCTCCGGCGTCCCGCTGCACGACCTCGCCGTAGCAGTAGACGGCGGAGGCCTCTTCCCGCAGGAAGATCTTGAGCCGCACGATCTGGTGCTGGGCGGGGGCCTCCCCGTGCCCCTGGTGGGGGTGCAGGTAGGTGAGCTGCCCGGCGCCAAAGCGCAGGGTGTGGAAGCGGTGCTCGGGGTGATCCTGGGCCGCCAGCACATAGCCCATGATCATGTCGATCTTGCGGGACTGCTGGTTGATGATCTCCACCAGATCGTGCATGGACTCGTTCTGGCTGCGCAGCAGCCGGCTGCTCACCAGATCGATGGAGGTGATGGCGGAGGCGATGCGAAACGGCTCGGGCAACTCGGCCTCCAGGGCCTCCAGCGTCGGCAGACGAAAGTCGGCCGGCATGGGGATCACATTGACCGGCGTGGCATGGGTGACGCTGAAGAACTGTTCCTGCATGGAGGCTATCCCTTGTTGTCATAGACGGTTTCCCTTTATTATCCGGTATCTTATTTCGTTGGCAACGTAGATATCCTTGAAGACCGGACTTTTTCAGCCACTGTCGCTGGCCATCGGCCTGCGTTATGCAGGCTCGCGACGCAGTAACCGCTTCGTCTCCTTTATCTCCCTGTTCTCCACCTTTGGCATCGCCATCGGGGTCGCCGCCCTGATGGTGGTGATCTCGGTGATGAACGGGTTCGAAGGCCAGCTCAAGGGGCGCATCCTCGGGGTGATCCCCCATGTGGTGGTGACCAATCAGGCCGGACGCATCGAGGCCGAGCCCGAAGGTCTGCCCGATCTGGCCCGCCTGCCCCACGTGGTGGCCACGGCCCCCATGCTCGACAGCGAAGGCATGTTGCAAAGCCCCGGTCAGCTCACCGGCGTGAGCGTGCAGGGGATCGATCCCGCCCGCTGGCCCAAGGATGACATCCTGCACGCCCAGATGCTGGGTGGGCGCCTTGACAGCCTGCAGGCCGGTGAATACCACATCGTGCTGGGGCAGGGGGTGGCCAGCCGCCTCAAGGTCTCTATCGGCGACCAGGTGCGTCTCATCCTGACCGAAGGTACCCGCTTTACCCCCTTTGGCCGAGTGCCGGCCCAGCGTCTTTTCACCGTCTCCGGCATCTTCGGGGTCGGCGCCGACGTGGACAGCCAGGTGGCCCTGATTGCCCTGGGGGATGCCCAGCGCATGCTGCGTCTGCCCGCAGACAAGGTGGGCGGCATCCGCCTCTGGCTGGACGATCCCTTCGCCGCCGACGAGGTGGTGAAGACCGCGTTGCCGGACGGACTGGAGTGGCAGGACTGGCGCCGCGAGCGCGGCGAGCTGTTCCAGGCGGTGGCCATGGAAAAACGGATGATGGGGCTGATGCTGGTGCTGATCATCGCGGTCGCCACCTTCAACATCCTCTCCGCCCTGGTGATGGTGGTCACCGACAAGGAAGGGGAGGTGGCCATCCTGCGTACC
Organism: Aeromonas sp. ZOR0002; assembly: GCF_963866995.1. Taxonomy (NCBI): domain Bacteria; kingdom Pseudomonadati; phylum Pseudomonadota; class Gammaproteobacteria; order Aeromonadales; family Aeromonadaceae; genus Aeromonas; species Aeromonas sp. ZOR0002. The sequence goes on from NZ_CAWMFQ010000378.1 coordinate 24,518, forward strand.
ATGGGCATGAGCGAATCCGGCATCGTCAAGATCTTCATGGTGCTGGGGGCGTCGAGCGGCGTCATCGGCGCCCTGTTCGGGGGGCTGGCGGGGCTGGCGCTCTGCTTCGGCCTCAATCCTCTGCTCAATGCCCTTGGGCTCAACCTCTATATGGCGGCGGGGGGCAGCGGTCTGCCAGTTATCGTCGAGCCGGCCCAGGTCATGACGATCCTGCTGGGGGCCGTGCTGCTGAGTTTCAGTGCCACCCTCTACCCGGCCTCCCGCGCGGCCCGGGTCAAACCGGCGGAGGCGCTGCGTTATGAATAATTCATCTTCTGTTGTTACTGGTGCAAGTGGAGCCCCCGTTATGAATCAATCCGTCCCCTGCGAGCCGCTGCTGCGCTGCCAGGCCCTCAATCATGTCTACAAAGAGGGCAATCTGGAGACCCAGGTACTCAAGGGGATCGAGCTGGACGTCGCCCCCGGGGAGATGCTGGCGGTGGTGGGGAGCTCGGGCTCCGGCAAGACCACCCTGCTGCACCTGATGGGGGCGCTGGACAACCCCTCCAGCGGCGCCGTGCTGTTCAAGGGGCAGGACATCCATGGCTGGGACAGCCGTACCCAGGCGAGGTTTCGCAACCAGGAGCTGGGTTTCGTTTACCAGTTCCACCACCTGCTCTCGGAATTCAGCGCGCTGGAAAATGCGGCCATGCCGCTGCTGATCGCCGGTGAGTCGGTGGCCAGCGCCACCGAGAAGGCGAGCAAGATGCTGGGGCGGGTGGGGCTCTCCCACCGTCTCAACCACAGACCGTCCGAGCTCTCCGGTGGCGAGCGCCAGCGGGTGGCCATCGCCCGTGCCCTGGTCAACGAACCCAGCCTGGTGCTGGCGGACGAACCCACCGGCAACCTGGATCATGCCAGCGCCACCGCCGTCTATGAGCTCTTGTGCGAGCTCAATCGCGAGCTTGGCACCGCGTTCGTGGTGGTGACCCATGACTTGAGCCTGGCCGCCAAGCTCCACCGCCGAGTCACCCTGGTGAGCGGCATCATGGCGGAGGTCGCCTGATGTTCAAGCCGCTGCCCCTGTTCCTGGGCCTGCGTTACAGCCGCTCCCGCCGTCGCAACGGCTTCATCGCCTTCATTTCGGCCTCCTCCCTCATCGGGATCGCCCTCGGGGTGATGGCCCTCATTCTTGGCCTCTCCGCCATGAACGGGTTCGAGCGGGAGCTCAAGAACCGAGTGCTCTCCGTGGTCCCCCACGGCGAGCTCATCGGCATGGAGGCGCCACTGCCTGACTGGCCGAGGCTCAGGGACTACCTGCTGGCCCAGCCCGGGGTGGAGGCGGCTGCGCCCGTCATTCGCCTGGACGGCCTGCTGGAGCACGGCTCCGCCCTCAAGGGGGTCCAGCTGCGTGCGGTGCTGCCGGAGCTGGAAGCCAATCTCTCCGATGCGGGCAACTTCATGACGGGGCGGGGCCTTCGCGAGCTACAGGCGGGTGAACACGGGGTCATCCTCGGCAAGATCATCGCCGACAAGCTGGGGGTCAAGACAGGGGACACCGTCACCCTGCTGCTGCCCCAGGCGGGGGATGCCGCCGGCATCAAGAACCCGAAACGGGAGGCGCTCACCGTGGTGGGGCTGCTCGAGATCGGCGGCCAGCTCGACGGCCTGCTCGGCTTCATGCACCTGGCGGACGCCCAGGCCATCACCGGCATGGGCAGCGCGGTGGAGGGGTTCAGCCTCAAGGTGAGCGACGTGCTCAAGGCCCAGTCCATCACGGTGGCGGCGGCCCAGAAATTCCCGCACTACGTCTATATCAGCAGCTGGATGAGCCGTCAGGGTTATCTCTATCAGGACATCCAGATGGTGCGCACCGTGATGTACGTGGTGATGCTGATGGTGGTGGCGGTGGCCTGCTTCAACATCGTCTCCACCCTGGTGATGGCGGTGAACGAGAAGCGCAGCGAGATCGCCATCTTGAAGACCATGGGGGCGAGCCCGGGCCAGATCCGGCTCACCTTCGTCATCCAGGGGATGGTGAACGGGGTGGCGGGAGCCCTGCTAGGCGCCCTGCTGGGCGGCCTGCTCTCCAGCAAGCTGACCCAGATCCTGAGCGCCATCGAAGGGGTGATCGGGCACCGTTTCCTGAATCCCGACATCTACTTCATCGACTTCCTGCCGACCGAGCTGCACATGCAGGACTTGCTCATCGTGACCGGCGCCGCCATCCTGATGAGCCTGGTGGCGACCCTCTATCCCGCCTGGCGGGCGAGCGGCCTGGTGCCGTCCCGGGAGCTGGGGCATTGATGCCCATGGATGTGATAAAGGGCCCTGCGGGGCCCTTTTTACTGTCACTCTTTTGTGGGGACACCCCCGACGTGGCGGTTATCGAGGCAATACGCAGGAGGAGATGATGCCCGGTGCCGTGTTGATGGCATCAATGGGCATTCAACTCATCGAGAGGCAGTGAAAAACTCCCCACGAAGACATCGATGAAGTAGCGCATGGCGGGGTTCATCCTGGCGTCCAGCATCTGCTCGAGGCGCTTTCGCGCGGGCTCGAACTCCCGGTTGCCGACGCTCAGCTCCTCCAGACACTTGGTGTAGGCACAGAGGGTGTCTGCATCCTTCACCAGGCTGGTGAGGGCCTCGTCCTGGGCGCCGGAGTCGAGCAGGGGGCGAAAGTCCTCGACCAGCTCAGGCGGCAACATGCCCAGCAGGCGCTGCTCGGCGGCAAGCTCAATCTTTTTGTATTCGCGGGCGATTTCGGGATTGAAGTACTTGACCGGGGTGGGCAGATCCCCGGTCAGCACCTCGCTGCTGTCGTGGTAGAGGGCCATGACGGCGGCCCGGTCGGCATCCACCCGAGCGCCGAACAGGCGATTGCTGATAAGGCCGAGGGCGTGGGCCACCATGGCGACCTGCAGGCTGTGCTCGGCGATGTTTTCGGGCTGGATGTTGCGCATCAGGGGCCAGCGGTAGATGAGGCGCATACGGGCGAGGTTGGCAAAAAAATGGCTGGGCAGCATGGAAGACCTCGAATGGGGAAATGAAAAAGGGCAGACCCTAGTCTGCCCTTTTTTCCACCCGCAAGGATAGCCTGAGATGGGCCCTCAGCGGATGTAGCGGCCCGATTCCGCCTCGTGGTTGGTCACTATCATCTGGCCGATGGGGGCCAGGCTGATGAGGGCCAGCTTGAGGTGCTGGATGCCGAACGGGATGCCGACGATGGTGACGAAACAGGCCAGCGCCGAGGCGATGTGGCCGATGGCCAGCCAGACCCCGATGAGCACAAACCAGAGAATGTTGCCAATCAGCCCCAGGGCGCCGGTGCCAATGTCGCTCTGGCCCGTCATGCTCTTGCGGCTCACCGCCTGCTTGCCAAACGGGAAGAAGGTGAAGGTGCCGATGACGAAGCAGGCGCGTCCCCAGGGGATCCCGATGAGGGAGACGAAGCAGAGCAGCCCCGCCAGCCACCAGGCCAGCCCCATGAAGACGCCTCCCAGGACGAACCAGAGCAGATTGAACAAGAAGCGGAAAAAGGACATGTGGGTGACTCCAGCAGCACGTGAATTGGCTGTCACCATAGCGAGCCCGGCCGGGGGACGCAATGGCACAGGCGAGAAGGTGGACAATTTGGGTCGCAGCACGCCATTTTTGTGCCCGATTGGCGGCGGATGGCGATCAAAATGGCCCGTTTACCGTGAAAAAGAGTGAGCCAGTGCAAATTATTGCGGATGGAACGCTTGAACTCGGTGCAAGGCTTCTCCATATAGGAGAAAGTCTTGCGCAAATTGTGCTGTCTGTGCCCCGGAGGGGGGATGTGCGGCTCGACGCGACCACTGCACGCCGCTATAATGTCGCGTCATATTTTCTCATCACAAAGACAGTCGTTGTCTTTATAAACAGGAAGACTCCGGGCTTGCCCGGGGGCAATAAAGGGTCAGCACGCAGTGCTGAGTTGAACGAGGTAAAAGAATGCAAGTTTCTGTAGAGACAACCCAGGGTCTGGAACGCCGTCTTACCATCACTGTACCGGCCGCTACCGTTGACGCCGCCGTGCGCAAAGAATTGAATGGCCTGGCCAAAACCCGTCGCATCGACGGTTTCCGTCCTGGCAAGGCTCCGGTTGCCATCATCAAGAAGATGTTCGGTGCCATGGCTCATGCCCGCGTTGCCGATGAAATGATGCAGAACAACTTCATCAAGGCCATCATCGAGAACAAACTGAGCCCGGCTGGCGCCCCGACCATGGATCCGAAAGAGATCAAAGAAGGTCAGGATTTCGAATTCACCGCCACTTTCGAAGTGTATCCGGAGTTCGAAGTTGCCGGTCTGGAAAGCATCAAGGTCGAGAAGCCGGTTGCCACCGTGAAGGACAGCGACTTGGAAAACATGATCGACACCCTGCGCAAGCAGCACGCCACCTGGACTGAAGCCGCTGTGGCTGCCGCCAACGGCATGCGTGTGACCATGGACTTCGTCGGTTCCATCGACGGTGAAGAGTTCGACGGTGGCAAGGCTGAAGGCTTCACCCTGGAACTGGGCGCTGGCCGCATGATCCCGGGCTTCGAAGACGCCATCCTGGGCAAGAAAGCGGGCGACGAGTTCACCATCGAGGTGACTTTCCCGGCTGACTACCACGCCGAAGCCCTGAAGGGCAAGGCTGCCAAGTTTGCCTCCAAGCTGCACAAGGTTGAAGAGCAAGTGCTGCCCGAGCTGACCGAAGAGTTCGTCAAGCGTTTCGGCATCGAGAGCGGCAGCGTTGAAGAGCTGAAGGCTGAAGTGCGCAAGAACATGGAGCGCGAACTGGCCCAGGCCCTGAAAAACAGCGTGAAAGAGCAGGTACTGAACGGCCTGGTTGAAGCCAACCAGATCGATCTGCCGAAGGCTGCCGTTGCCCAGGAAATCGACACCCTGCGTCAGCAGGCTCTGCAGCGCTTCGGTGGCTTCCAGGGCGGCAACGCCCCCGAGCTGCCGGCCGAGCTGTTCCAGGCCCAGGCCGAGCGCCGTGTCCGCGTTGGTCTGCTGCTGGGTGACGTCATCCGCACCAACGAGATCAAGGCTGACGACGCCCGTGTGACCAGCATCATCGAGTCCATGGCCACTGCCTACGAAGATCCGAAAGAAGTGATCGAGTACTATCAGCAGAACGAGCAGATGCTGAACGGCGTGCGCAACCTGGCCATTGAAGATCAAGCCATCGATCTGATCCTGTCCAAGGCGCAAGTCACCGAGAAAGAAGTTGCCTTCGACGAAGTGATCAACAAGTCCGGTGCCGCTGCCTAAGAACATTTGACTTAAGGTCAAAACTGTTAAGTATAATGGCTCGTGTGATCTCCACTCGGGCCATTTTATTTTAGGGACAATGCCTTATGTACAAGAACTATAACGATGTGACTGAATCCCCACGCAATGCGCTCATCCCGATGGTGGTAGAGCAAACCGCGAAAGGGGAGCGTTCCTACGACATCTATTCCCGTCTGCTGAAAGAGCGGGTGATCTTCCTGACCGGTCAGGTCGAGGATCACATGGCGAACCTGGTGGTGGCCCAACTGCTGTTCCTGGAGTCCGAGAATCCGGATCAGGACATCAGCATCTACATCAACTCGCCGGGTGGGGCCGTCACTGCGGGTATGTCCATCTATGACACCATGCAGTTCATCAAGCCGGACGTGAGCACCGTCTGCATGGGGCAGGCCTGCTCCATGGGGGCCTTCCTGCTGGCCGGTGGCGCCAAGGGCAAGCGTTTCTGCCTGCCCAATGCCCGAGTGATGATCCACCAGCCGCTGGGCGGCTTCCAGGGGCAGGCTTCTGACATCCAGATCCATGCCCAGGAGATCCTGAAAATCAAGAATACCCTGAACGATCGTCTGGCGTTCCATACCGGTCAGGACATGGCCACCATCGAGCGCGACACCGACCGTGACAACTTCATGTCCGCCGAGCAGGCCGTTGCCTATGGTCTGGTTGACGGCATCCTGAGCCAGCGCGGCTGAGCAGGGTACCCCGTCCTGTTGTAAACTCAACAGGACGATCCATCCTCTATTGATAAAACGAGGTCGCTGAATGACAGAGAAACGCAAGGGTGAGGGCGACAAGCTGCTGTATTGCTCTTTCTGCGGCAAAAGCCAGCATGAAGTGCGCAAGCTGATCGCTGGCCCTTCCGTCTACGTATGTGATGAGTGTGTCGAGCTGTGCAACGACATCATCCGCGAGGAGATCCGCGAGATCTCTCCCAAGCGCGATGGTAGCGAGCTGCCGACCCCTCATGAAATCCGCGCCCATCTGGACGACTACGTGATCGGTCAGGAGTACGCCAAGAAGGTGCTGGCAGTGGCTGTCTACAACCACTACAAGCGTCTTCGCAGCGGCAGCGAGTCCGGTGGCGTGGAGCTGGGCAAATCCAACATCCTGCTGATTGGCCCCACCGGCAGCGGCAAGACTCTGCTGGCCGAGACCCTGGCTCGTCTGCTGGATGTGCCCTTCACCATGGCCGATGCCACCACCCTGACCGAAGCCGGTTACGTGGGCGAGGACGTGGAGAACATCATCCAGAAGTTGCTGCAAAAGTGCGACTACGACGTGGAGAAGGCCCAGCGCGGTATCGTCTACATCGACGAGATCGACAAGATCTCCCGCAAGTCGGACAACCCCTCCATCACCCGCGACGTGTCCGGGGAAGGGGTGCAGCAGGCACTGCTGAAACTGATCGAAGGCACCATCGCCTCCGTGCCGCCCCAGGGCGGTCGCAAGCACCCTCAGCAGGAGTTTTTGCAGGTCGACACCTCCAAGATCCTCTTCATCTGTGGTGGTGCCTTCGCGGGGTTGGACAAGGTGATCGAGCAGCGCTCCGTCAAGGGCACCGGCATCGGTTTTGGCGCCGAGGTGAAATCCAAGAATGCCAAGGCAACCCTGAGCGAGAATTTTGCCAAGGTGGAGCCGGAAGATCTCATCAAGTACGGTCTCATCCCCGAGTTCATCGGTCGTCTGCCGGTGGTCGCGACCCTGACCGAGCTTGACGAGGCGGCCCTCATCCAGATCCTGAAAGAGCCGAAGAACGCGTTGACCAAGCAGTATGCAGCGCTGTTTGCCCTGGAAGAGGTTGAGCTGGAGTTTCGTGATGACGCGCTCAATGCCATTGCCCGCAAGGCCATGGAGCGCAAAACCGGTGCCCGGGGTCTGCGTTCCATTGTCGAGGCCGTGCTGCTCGACACCATGTATGACCTGCCCTCCCTGAAAGGGGTCAGCAAGGTGGTGATCGACGAGACGGTGATCAAGGGAGACTCCGCGCCCCTGATGATCTACGACAATCCCGAGACTCAGGCCGCAGCCTCAGAGTAACTGTCTGATTTTTAATCACATAAAGGGGCTTTTTGCCCCTTTCATGCTTTTTAGGGCCAAGGCGATTGAATCTCATCTTTGCGCCCCCATATACTCAGCCAAGCCTTTGCCAACGGTATAACAAGCCGAGAGGACATATATGAACCTAGAGCGTTCAGAACGCATCGAGATTCCCGTCCTGCCTCTTCGTGACGTGGTGGTCTATCCCCACATGGTCATTCCACTCTTTGTGGGGCGGGAAAAATCTATTCGCTGTCTGGAAGCGGCCATGGAGCAGGACAAGAAAGTCCTGCTGGTGGCCCAGAAGGATGCGTCGACTGACGAACCGACGGTGGAGGAGATCTTCTCCGTCGGGACAGTGGCCAATATTCTGCAGATGCTCAAGCTGCCGGACGGCACCGTCAAGGTGCTGGTGGAGGGGGGCCAGCGTGCCCGCCTTGAGCGGATGATCGACGATCGCGACTTCTTTGTCGGGGAGGCCCAGTACATCGCGTCCGCCCCCATCGAGGAGAAGGATCAGGACGTGCTGGTGCGCTCTGCCATCGGCCAGTTCGAAGGTTACATCAAGCTCAACAAGAAGATCCCGCCCGAGGTACTCACCTCGATTTCGGCGATCGACGATGCGGCGCGCCTGGCCGATACCATGGCTGCCCACATGCCGCTCAAGCTCGAAGACAAGCAGAAGGTGCTGGAAATCGCCTCCGTGTCCGAGCGCATCGAGTTTCTGATGGCCATGATGGAGTCGGAGATCGACCTGTTGCAGGTCGAGAAACGCATCCGCTCCCGGGTCAAGAAGCAGATGGAGAAGAGCCAGCGGGAGTATTACCTCAACGAGCAGATGAAGGCCATCCAGAAAGAGCTGGGTGAGCTGGAAGACAGCCCGGATGAATTCGAAGCCCTCAATCGCAAGATTGAAGAGGCCGGGATGCCGGAGGATGCCCGCGAGAAGGCCCAGGCCGAGCTCGCCAAGCTCAAGATGATGTCACCCATGTCGGCGGAAGCCACCGTGGTGCGCAGCTATGTGGACTGGATGGTGCAGGTGCCCTGGAAGGCCCGCTCCAAGGTCAAGAAAGACCTGGGCAAGGCCCAGGAGGTGCTGGATGCGGATCACTATGGCCTGGACAAGGTCAAGGATCGCATCCTCGAATACCTGGCGGTGCAGGCGCGGGTGAACAAGCTCAAGGGCCCCATCCTCTGCCTGGTCGGGCCTCCCGGGGTGGGCAAGACCTCCCTGGGCCAGTCCATCGCCAAGGCTACCGGCCGCAAGTATGTGCGCATGGCCCTGGGTGGGGTGCGTGACGAGGCGGAGATCCGCGGTCACCGTCGTACCTACATCGGCTCCATGCCCGGCAAGCTCATCCAGAAGATGGCGAAAGTCGGCGTGAAGAACCCCCTGTTCCTGCTCGACGAAATCGACAAGATGAGCTCGGACATGCGTGGCGATCCCGCTTCCGCCCTGCTGGAGGTGCTGGATCCCGAGCAGAACAGCAGCTTCAACGATCACTATCTGGAAGTGGATTATGACCTGTCGGACGTGATGTTCGTGGCCACCTCCAACTCCATGAACATCCCGGGTCCGCTGCTGGACCGGATGGAAGTGATCCGTCTGTCCGGTTACACCGAGGACGAGAAGCTCAACATTGCCAAGCAGCACCTGGTGGCCAAGCAGATCCAGCGCAACGGCCTGAAGCCTTCCGAGATCACCATCGAGGATTCGGCGCTGATCGGGGTGATCCGCTACTACACCCGCGAGGCGGGTGTGCGCAGCCTGGAGCGTGAAATCTCCAAAATCTGTCGCAAGGCAGTCAAACGTATCCTGCTGGACAAGAGCATCAAGCATGTTCAGGTCAACCAGGAGAACCTCAAGGAGTTCCTGGGGGTACAGCGCTTTGACTATGGCAAGGCCACCGACCAGAACCAGATTGGCCAGGTGTGCGGGCTGGCGTGGACCGAAGTGGGGGGCGATCTGCTCACCATCGAGACCACCAACATGCCGGGCAAGGGCAAGCTCACTTATACCGGTTCCCTCGGTGACGTGATGCAGGAGTCCATCCAGGCGGCCATGACAGTGGTGCGAGCCCGTGCCGAGAAGCTGCGTATCAACGGCGACTTCTACGAGAAGCGCGACATCCACGTGCACGTGCCGGAAGGGGCGACCCCGAAAGACGGCCCGAGCGCCGGTATCGCCATGTGTACCGCCCTGGTCTCCAGCCTCACCGGCAACCCGGTGCGCGCCGACGTGGCCATGACGGGGGAAATCACCCTGCGTGGCGAGGTGTTGCCCATCGGTGGTCTCAAGGAGAAACTGCTGGCGGCCCACCGTGGTGGCATCAAGCGTGTGCTGATCCCGAAAGAGAACGAACGTGACCTCGAGGAGATCCCGGCCAACGTCAAACAAGATCTTGAAATCTATCCGGTTCGCTGGATTGATGAGGTGCTTGCACTGGCGTTGCAGGACAATCCGCAAGGTTTCGAACGCGTTTCTGTCGTGTAAATGTTGATGCGCCGCAAATTTGGCGCATTCGGGGGGTGGTTAAGGCTTGCATGCACCGGACAACGGAAGTAGCCTTGACCACCGATCGGGTACTCATGATGAGTCGCAATGCGTGATGTGGCGCGGGTTTGCGCCAGATTGTCACTTGCAACTGATCAGGAGGCTTGTTATAAAACCTCCACTTGTTGTGGCCAGGGAAATCAGCGCCGCAGCGATGTTCGATAAAAGGGGAATATAAGAGTGAATAAATCTCAACTGATTGACAAGATTGCAGACGGTGCTGATATCTCCAAAGCTGCCGCTGGCCGTGCGCTGGATGCCTTCATCGATGCCGTGGGCGAAGCCCTGAAAGAGGGTGACCAGGTTGCTCTGGTTGGTTTCGGTACTTTCGCCGTTCGCGAGCGTGCAGCCCGTTCCGGCCGCAACCCGCAAACTGGTGCGACCATCGAAATCGCTGCCGGTAAAGTTCCTGCCTTCAAAGCCGGCAAGGCCCTGAAAGACGCGGTCAACTAAGCCGGTCGCTGATATCTATCGGCACCGTCCTTGGTCTCTGACCAGACAAGTGAGAGGGCTCTCCCTCATACTGCTTGACCAAGGCGCATCGCAATCGGTGCGCCTTTTCATTATTTACGCCCATCGAGTTCGGGAGCATAAGTACAAACATGATGTTGGATAAACTACGCGAAGGGGCGCAGGGCAAGGTAGCCAAGGTTATCTTGGGCCTGATCATCCTCTCCTTTGCCTTGGCCGGCGTAGGCAGCTACCTCAATGGCCCGGCACGTACCGCCCCCGCCACCGTCAACGGCAATGACATCAGTGCCCCCGCACTGGAGAATGCCTACCGCAATGAGCGGGCCCGCATGGAATCCCAAATGGGTGAGGCCTTCAACCAGCTGGCCGCCAATCCCGATTACATGAAACAGTTCCGCCGTGGCGTGCTGGACCGTCTGATCGATCAGGCGCTGATCGATGACAAGGCCCGCTCCCTGGGTCTGCGCGTCAGCGATGAGCAGATCAAGCAGGCCATCGTCGCCATGCCCGAGTTTGCCGAGAACGGCAAGTTCAGCAATGACCGCTACCTGCAGCTCATTCGCCGTGCCGGCATGACCCCCGAGATGTTCCGCGACTCCCTGCGCCAGGACATGGTGCGCCAGCAATTGATGGGCGCCGTGCTGGGATCGGAGTTCGCCCTCAAGGGTGAAGCCGAGCAACTGGATCGTCTCTACAACCAGACCCGTGACCTGCGCCTGATCCGTCTGGCCGCTTCCGCCTATGTGGACGGGATCGAGGTGAGCGATGCCGAGGTGGAGCAGTTCTACAAGGCCAACAGCGCTCGCTTCATGAACGACGAGACGGTCAAGGTTGACTATCTGCTGCTCGATGCCGCGAACCTTGGCAAGAACATCAAGGTCACCGAGCAGGATGCCCAGGATTATTACGACCAGCATCAGGATCTGTTCCAGCGTCCCGAGCGCCGTCAGGTGGCGCACATCCTGATCCCGTTTGGCAAGGATGAAAAGGCCGCCGAGCAGAAAGCCGAGGCCGTGCTGGCCAAGGCCAAGGCGGGTGACGATTTCGCCGCGCTGGCCAAGGCCGACTCCTCCGATACCTTCTCCGCGAAGAAGGGCGGGGAGCTCGACTGGTTCGAGAAGGGGGTGATGGATCCTGCCTTCGAGAAAGCCGCGTTCGCGCTGGCCAAGGCCGGCGATCTCTCCGCCGTGGTGAAGAGCCCGTTCGGCTTCCACATCATCAAGCTGCTGGGAGTCGAGCCTGCCAAGACCAAGCCCTTCGTGGACGTGATGAGCGATACCATCGCCCGTCTGCAGTCTGAGAAGGCCAAGGAGCAGTTCTTCGCCGAACAGCAGAAGATGGCCGACAGCAGCTTCGAGAACCCGGACTCCCTGGACTTGACCGCCGAAGCCATGGGCCTCCAGGTGCAGTCCACCGGCTATTTCAGCCAGGCAGATGCGCCGGCACCGCTCAATGATCCCAAGGTGCTCTCCGTGGCGTTCTCCGAACAGCTGCGCGATGACAATACCAACTCCGACGTGATCGAGCTGGCCGACGGCAAGGCGCTGGTGCTGCACATCATGGGTCACCAGCCGAAGGCGGCCAAGCCGCTTGCCGAGGTGAAAGAGCAGGTGATCACCGCCATCAAGCACGACAAGGCCAGTGAAGTGGCCCGTGGCAAGGCCCAGGGTCTGCTGGACAAGCTCAAGGCCGGTGAGAACGTTCAGGCCGACCTGACCGCGCTGGGTCTGAAAGTGGATACCCATACCGGCGTATCCCGTTTCGCCCAGGAGATGGATCAGAACCTGGTGACCCAGGCGTTCCGCATGCCCCATCCGACCGATGGCAAGCCGAGCGTCGAGCTGGTGACCGAAGCCAACGGTGATCGTGTGGTGGTGGCGCTGGACAAGGTCAACGTCATCAAGGAGCCGTCCCAGATGGTGAGCCTGCTGCAAGGTCAGCTGGGTCAGGGCAAGGCACAGGCCGACTACAAGTCGCTGATCGACGAGCTGCGCAAGGCGGCCAAGATCGAATACTTCACCGACGTGGAAGCCACTGTCGAGTAAGTCAGCCTCACGGCCCCAAGTGTGAAAACGGCTCCATGATGGAGCCGTTTTTTTGTGCCATCAACAGCCAGGCAGAGCGGGCGGGCGCAGGAGGGAAGGGGCCAGGCACGGGCTTGTGCTACCTATCCTGGCTGGGGATGAGCGGGACAGGTGTATGACAGCGCGCTGTACTCTTGCTCTCCTTATCCCCAATCCTTCTCTTGCTGTGGGGCGTGATAAAGGAGGCATAAAAAAACCGGCGCACGAGGCGCCGGTTCTGATCGCTTTGCTTGAAGGCGGGGGATTACACCACACCCTGGGTGCGCAGGTAATCCTCGTAGGTGCCGCCGAAGTCGCGGATGCCGTCTTCGGTCAGCTCCAAGATGCGGGTCGCCAGGGAGGAGACGAACTCGCGGTCGTGGGAGACGAAGATCAGGGTGCCCTTGTACATCTCCAGCGCCAGGTTCAAGGATTCGATGGATTCCATGTCCAGGTGGTTGGTCGGTTCATCCATGATCAGGATGTTGGGGCGCTGCATCATCAGCTTGCCGAACAGCATCCGGCCCTGTTCACCACCGGAAAGCACCTTGACCGGCTTCTTGATGTCGTCCTGGGAGAAGAGCAGACGACCCAGCACGGAGCGCACCGCCTGCTCGTCTTCGTTCTCCTGCTTCCATTGGGCCATCCAGTCGAACACATTGAGATCGGTGTCGAAATCTTCGGCGTGATCCTGGGCGTAGTAGCCGATCTGGGCGTTCTCGGACCACTTGATGGTGCCGGTATCCGGTGCCAGGGCACCGACCAGCGTCTTGATCAGGGTGGACTTACCGATCCCGTTGGTACCCAGGATGGCGACCTTCTCGCCCACTTCCAGCATCATGTTGAGCCCCTTGAACAGGGGACCGTCGCCATAACCCTTGGAGACGCCTTCGATCTCCAGGATGTTGCGGTAGAGCTTCTTGTCCTGCTCGAAGCGGATGAAGGGGTTCTGACGGCTGGATACCTTTACTTCCTCAATCTTGATCTTGTCGATCTGCTTGAGGCGGGAGGTAGCCTGGCTGGACTTGGAGGCGTTGGCGCTGAAGCGGGAGACGAAGGATTGCAGATCGGCGATCTGGGCCTTCTTCTTGGCGTTGTCGGCCAGCAGGCGCTCGCGGGCCTGGGTGGCAGCCAGCATGTACTCGTCGTAGTTGCCCGGGTAGACCCGCAGCTCGCCGTAGTCCAGATCCGCCATGTGGGTGCAGACGGAGTTCAGGAAGTGACGGTCGTGAGAGATGATGATCATGGTGCTTTCACGATCGTTGAGCACCTGCTCCAGCCAGCGAATGGTGTTGATGTCCAGGTTGTTGGTCGGTTCGTCCAGCAACAGGATGTCGGGGTTGGAGAACAGCGCCTGCGCCAGCAGTACCCGCAGTTTCCAGCCCGGGGCCACTTCGCTCATCGGACCGTTGTGCTGCTCGATGGGAATACCGGCACCCAGCAGCAGCTCGCCTGCGCGGGATTCGGCGGTGTAGCCATCATATTCGGCGACCAGGCCTTCCAGCTCGGCGGCCTTCATGTAGTCGTCGTCGGTGGCCTCCAGGTTGGCGTAGATGGCATCGCGTTCGGCGATGGCGGCCCACAGCTCGGTGTGGCCCATCATGACCACGTCCAGTACGCGCATCTCTTCGTAGGCGAACTGATCCTGGCGCAGCTTGCCGATGCGCTCGTTGACATCCAGGCTCACATTGCCGCCGGTGGGTTCGAGATCGCCGCCGAGGATCTTCATGAAGGTGGACTTGCCACAGCCGTTGGCACCGATGAGGCCGTAGCGGTTGCCGCCGCCAAACTTGACGCTGATGTTCTCAAACAGCGGCTTGGCGCCGAACTGCATGGTGATGTTGTTGCTTGAAAGCACTGGAATGTCCCGGTTGGTCTGTCAAATGGCGCGCATTATGGCACAGATCCCCCGAAAGTTTTAGCAGGAACTGTGATCTGGCCCCATTGCAGGGGGGAAGGTTTCACGACCAGGCAGGCAACGGGCTCCGGCCTCTCTTGCAGAGGGGAGGCGAGGGGGCGGTCATTAAAAAAGCCGGCACTGGGCCGGCTTGGATGCGTGGGATGCCACTTAGTGGGCGGAGGCGCCGGAGGCACCGAGCCCGGTCTGGGAGCGGACGAACTGCGGGAAGAACTTGGCATGCTCGTCGGAGGCTGCCTGGGACTTGTCGGTGACCGAGAAGAACCAGATCCCGATGAAGGCCAGCCCCATGGAGAAGAGCGCCGGGTATTCGTAGGGGAAGATGGCCTGGGCATGACCCAGTACTTTCACCCAGACGGTGGGGCCCAGGATCATCAGGGTCACGGCGCTGATGAGACCGAGCCAGCCGCCATAGACGGCGCCACGGGTGGTCAGGCGGGACCAGAACATGGAGAGGAAGAGCACCGGGAAGTTGCAGCTCGCCGCGATGGAGAAGGCCAGGCCCACCATGAAGGCGATGTTCTGCTTCTCGAACAGGATGCCAAGGCCGATGGCGACCACACCCAGCACCAGGGTGGTCATCTTGGAGACGCGCAGCTCGTCGGCCTCGTTGGCCTTGCCTTCCTTGATGACGCAGGCATAGAGGTCGTGAGAGACCGCGGAGGCCCCCGCCAGGGTCAGCCCGGCCACGACCGCCAGTATGGTGGCAAACGCCACGGCGGAGATGAAGCCCAGGAACAGGCTGCCACCCACGGCGTCGGCCAGATGGACCGCCGCCATGTTGGTGCCCCCTAGCAGGGCGCCGGTGGCGTCCTTGAAGTCCGGGTTGGTGCTGACCAGCAGGATGGCGCCAAAGCCGATGATGAAGGTGAGGATGTAGAAGTAGCCGATGAAGCCGGTGGCGTAGAACACCGATTTACGGGCTTCCTTGGCATCGCTCACGGTGAAGAAGCGCATCAGGATGTGGGGCAGACCGGCGGTACCGAACATCAGGGCCAGCCCAAGGGAGATGGCGGAGATGGGGTCGGCGACCAGGCCCCCCGGGCTCATGATGGCCGCACCATTGGCATGCACCTTGACCGCTTCGCTGAACAGGGTACCGACGTCGAAGTTGACGGACTTCATCACCATGATGGCCATGAAGGAGGCACCGGAGAGCAGCATCACCGCCTTGATGATCTGTACCCAGGTGGTGGCCAGCATGCCGCCGAACAGCACGTAGAGCACCATCAGGATGCCGACCAGCACCACGGCCACATGGTATTGGAGGCCGAACAAGAGCTCGATGAGCTTGCCGGCACCGACCATCTGGGCGATGAGGTAGAGGGCGACCACCACCAGGGAGCCGCTGGCGGAGAGGCTGCGCACCGAGGTCTGCTTGAGGCGGTAGGAGGCCACGTCGGCAAAGGTGTACTTGCCGAGGTTGCGCAGCCGCTCCGCGATCAGGAACAGGATGATGGGCCAGCCCACCAGGAAGCCGATGGAGTAGATGAGACCGTCATAGCCCGAGGTATAGACCAGGGCGGAGATGCCGAGGAAGGAGGCGGCGGACATGTAGTCACCGGCGATGGCCAGACCGTTCTGGAAGCCGGTGATGCACCCGCCGGCGGCGTAGTAGTCGGAAGCCGAGCGGTTGCGCTTGGAGGCCCAGTAGGTGATGAACAGGGTGGCGGCCACGAAGACCACGAACATCACGATGGCCGAGATATTGAGGGGTTGGCGTTGCACCTCGCCGCTGATGGCGTCGGCCGCCAGCAAGGGGGTGGAGATCAGACCTGCCAGCGGCAGCAGAGACTTGCCTTTCATGATTGCGCTCCCTTGAGGATCTTCTGGTTCAGTTCGTCGAACTCGCCGTTGGCACGAAATACGTAGATACCGGTCAGCACGAAGGCCGATACGATGAGGCCAATCCCGACCGGGATGCCACGGGTGATGCTGGAGCCTTCGCTCAAGGGGGTGCCAAGCCAGCCAGGTGCAAAGGCGATGAGCAGGATGAACGCCAGGTAGAGCCCCAGCATCAGGATGGAGAGGGTCCAGGCAAAACGCTGGCGTTTGGCGACCAGTGCCTGGAAGTTGGGATCCTGCTGGATCCGAAGATACGGTTGCTGTTCCATTGCAGTTCTCCATGACAGTGAATGTCAGCGGTGGATGAGGGGTTCCCTACCGGACAGCACGGCTGTCCATGTAATCAAAATGTGAATTAAATGTTATTTCCGAACAATTAGACTTTGGGATAAGCCAGCGGGCCGCCCTGATGCAGGCGTACAAAGACAAGGGCGGCGGTGACGGCATCGCTCAGGGCGTCGTGGGGGGGCAGGGCTGGCAGCGCCAGATGGCGACAGATCGCGGCCAGGTGCAGATCGATGGCGGCATCGGGATAGCGGCGATAGAGGTGATCGTGATAGAGGCGGCTCACCTCGATGCCGTGCTGGGGCAGGGTGAGCCCCCACAGCCGTTGGCAGGCGAGGTTGAGAATGCGCAGGTCATAGGCGATGTGATACCCCACCAGCTCACGGGGGCCGATGAAGGCCAGCAGCGCGCGCAGCGCGGGCTCCAGTGCCATTCCCTGTTGCAGATCCTGATGGCGCAGGCCGTGGATCACCACGGACCCGGCGCTCAGGCTGGCGGGAGCCTGGACCCGGATGGCAAGGGCATCGCCCGTCTCTATCCGGTTGCCCCGAATGCGCACCGCCCCGATGGAGACGATCTCCGCCAGCGCCGGATCCAGGCTGGTGGTCTCGAAGTCCAGTGCCACCCACTCGTCGCCAGCAGGGCGGGCAAAGAGCGGGGCAAACACCCCCTCCCGAAACGTCCTGCCAAGCCAGCGGCGGCGCCAGTGCATCCACATCGCTATTGCCTAAGACGAAAGTGCAAGGTGAGCCACTGCTGGAACTTCTTCACCTGGTGCAGGGCATGGCGCAGCAGATCCCGCTCTGCGGGGCCGAGGTCGGCCACCCGCACCCGTCCGTCTCCCTCCTGCAACTGGCTGCGCAGCCGAAGCCGCATGAACAGCCGGAAGGCCTCCGCCAGATTGGTGCCATAGTCCCGGCTGAGGCGTCCCTGGCCCACCAGGGCCTCGATGCGCCCCGTGGTCGAGGTCTCCAGGATCCCCGCCTCCAGGGAGAGCACCCGGACGCCGTGGACAAGGGGGAAGAGGCCGCCCCGCTTGAGATCCAGCCCCTCCGGGGCTTGCTCCAGTCTGCCAAAGAGGGTGAGGGGGGCGTGAAAGGCGACGGCGGCCCTTGCCATCTCCGCCAGCAGATCCGGCCGGTCGGCGAGGCAGGCCCGCAGGTGGCGGGCGACGGGGGCGAGCCGGGCGCGATCTCCCGTGATGGCCTGGGCATCGGCCAGGGTGGCGAGCCAGAGCAGATCCGCTTCGCTGGCGCGCACACAGGCCTGCTCTATCCCTTGCAGCCAGCCGTCAAGCGGCTTCACCCAGGCCGGGTTGTTGACCATCACCCTGCCCGGGCAAGGGGGATAACCCAGGCGCGCCAGCAGGGCGCTGAAGGCGGCCAGATCCGCCGACTGGGTGGGCCACGGCAGGCCATCCGGCAGGATCAGGGCATTGTCCTGATCGGTTTTCTGGATCTGCTCGCCACGCCCCTCCGACCCCAGCATCAGCAGGCACACCTGCTCTTGCTGCGCCGCGGGGATCACCAGGGAAAAGGCCTTGGCGATCAACTGCTCGTTGATGGTGGCGATGAGCTTCATCAGGAACAGGGTGTGGATCCCCTGGGCAAACAGGGAGCGAATGAGCTGCTGCTGCTCCCGGGCGACCGCCTCGAGGGTGGTCGGGGAGTCGGCGCGGGCGATGCGCAGGGTCAGCACATGGGAGTGGGTGGAGAAGAGCCCGAGCACCTGGGTCAGATGCAGGATGCCTGCCACCTCCTGCCCCTGCCAGATGACCAGGCGCTTGATGCGGTGGCGGGTCATCAGCAGCAGGGCATCGAACAGATAGCTCCCCAGTGGCAGACCCGTCAGCGGGGTGGGGGTCAGCACCGCCAGCGGCGCACTGAGCGGCAATCCCTTGAGGGTGAGGGCGTGGAGCAGGGTCTTGCGGGTGGCGAGGCTCAGGCTGCCGTCAGCGGCGGGATAGAGCAGGCAGTCGGTGCCCCTGGCCACCATGGCCTCGGTGGCGGCCAGGAGCGAGAGGCTGCTTTCCACGATGAGCGGCGCCTGCAGATGGTCGGGAGCGATGCGGGTCAGGATGAACTCCGCCAGGTTCTGCTGCCCAAGCTGACTGCGCCGCTCCTGCTCCCGCTGGCGCTCCGCCAGGGTGGCGGTGAAGTAGCGGGCGATATGGGGGTGCGCGTCGCACAGGGCCAGAAAGACGGGGCGGGGAATGAGCTGACAGAGGGTATCTTCCAGGGCGGCGAAACGGTGGCGGCAGTGCCCGTCAAACTGGGCACGGACGTCGAACATGTCCCCCTCGCCATAGTCGCCAAAGGATTGATGGGGGGCTGACTCTTCCACGGCCCCCTTGATGATGAGGTAGAGCCCGGCGGGCTCCTCCCCGGCGTGCTGCACCGTCTGGCCCGCGCGAAAGTAGCAGATGCTGAGGTGCTGACCGAGCCGCTGGCGTGCCTCCTCGTCCAGGCCGTCGAACGGTGGACGGGCAAAATTGAACAGAAGTGACATGACAGGCTCCACCGTGACCATGGGGCCAGTCTGACAAAGGCTCCACCACCGGGCCAGCCGACTTTAGTCGCAGGCCCGGGGCGGCCTCCCTGTACCTGCCCATAACACTCTGGTAACGTTGTGGTATGACCAGTTGAATCAAAGGACGAAGACGGAGATGGAAAAGCCAAGGGTCAAATGGGTGTTTCAGGAGGGGATTGCCGAGGTGATGCTCTGCCGGGGGGACAAGCTCAACGCGCTGGATCGGGCCATGTTCGACGCCATCGACGAGACGCTGAACGCGGTATCCCGGCAAAAAGGGCTGCGGGCCGTGATCCTGCACGGGGAGGGGCGGGCGTTCTGCGCCGGGCTGGATGTGAAATCCATGCTGAGGCAGCCGGTGGCGGCGCTGGAGATCCTCAAGCGCGAGGCGGACGAGGCGACCAACCTGGCCCAGCGGGTGGCCTATGGCTGGCATCAGTTGCCGGTACCCGTGATTGCGGTGACCCAGGGGGTCTGTTTTGGCGGCGGCCTGCAGATAGCGCTCGGCGCCGATTTTCGCTTCAGCACCCCGGATTGCCGCTTCTCGGTGATGGAGATCAAGTGGGGCATCATCCCCGACATGAGCGGCAGCGTCACCCTGCGCAACCTGATGGGGATGGATACCGCCATGGAGCTTGCCATGAGCGGGCGCGAGCTGGAAGCCAGCGAAGCCAAGTCCCTCGGCCTGGTGAGCCGGGTGTGCGCGGATCCCCTGGAAGAGGCGCGGGCCTTTGCCCGGACCCTGATCACCAAGTCGCCGGATGCGCTGGCGGGGATCAAGCAGCTCTACACCCAGGCCTGGGCTCGCAGTGACGAGACAATGCTCAAGGAAGAGACCCGGTTGCAGAGGCAGATCCTGGGGCGCCCCAACCAGTGGCG
>NZ_CAWMFQ010000379.1:0-6740 GCF_963866995.1 Aeromonas sp. ZOR0002
TCTCCGACATGGCGGGTCAGATCGCCACCGCCGCCGAGGAGCAGACCCAGGTGACCGGTGAAATAACCCAGAACACCACCGCCATCAAGGATGTGAGCGACGAGATCACCGCTTCCGCCATGCGCGACCTGGATCAGGCGCACAACCTCAAGGGGCGTGCCACCAACCTGAACCAGCAGGTGTCGACCTTTATTTTGTAAGGAAGGTCAGGCCGCAGTCCTACCGTGGCGTCAGTAAAAAGCCCCGCACCTTGGTGCGGGGCTTTTTGTTGCCTGCCGTCGGCCCCTTGGTGGGGGTCGGGGCAGCGTCCAGGGGCCAGCAAGCAAAGAGCCCACCGCAAGGTGGGCTCTGTCATACGGGGCCTGCGTCCGGGATCACAGGAAGGGCAGGGCCAGGAACAGCTTTATCACCACGGCGTTGATGATGTCGATGAAGAAGGCACCGACCATGGGCACCACCAGGAAGGCCAGGTGGGAGGGGCCAAAGCGCTGGGTGATGGCCTGCATGTTGGCAATGGCAGTGGGGGTGGCGCCGAGGCCGAAGCCGCAGTGACCCGCCGCCAGCACGGCCGCATCATAGTTGCGCCCCATGACCCGGAAGGTGACGAAGATGGCGTAGAGCGCCATGGCCACCGTCTGCACGGCCAGCAGGATGAAGATGGGCAGGGCCAGGCTTGCCAGCTCCCACAACCTGAGGCTCATCAGCGCCATGGCGAGGAAGAGCGACAGGCTGACGTTGCCGAGCAGGGAGACCTCGCGGTCGCTCACTTCGTGCCAGTTGAGCAGGGTGAGCAGGTTGCGCAGCAGCACGCCGACAAAGAGCACGCAGACGAAGATCGGCAATTCGAAGACGCCGCCCTTGAGGTAGAGGGCCAGCATTTCGCCCCCTTTCAGGCTGATGGCGATGAGTGCCAGGGTCTCGATCAGGCTGAAGGTGGTGAGCGGGCGCTCCATGTCCGGCATCTCGAAGCCCTGGGGGGCGCCGTCACGGTTGTGCTCCTCACCGGGCACCTGCACTTTCTTCACCAGATAACGGGCCACCGGGCCGCCGATGAGGCCCCCCAGCACCAGGCCGAAGGTGGCACAGGCAATCGCCAGCTCGGCGGCGGATTGCACGCCGTATTTCTCGGTGAAGATGGAGCCCCAGGCCGCCCCGGTGCCGTGGCCGCCGGAGAGGGTGATGGAGCCGGCCAGCAGCCCCATGTGGGGATCCAGCCCCAGCAGGGTGGCCAGACCCACCCCCAGGGTGTTCTGCACCAGCAGCAGGCCGGTGACCACCAGCAGGAAGGTGGCCACCGCCTTGCCGCCGCGCTTGAGGCTGCCCAGATCGGCGGAGAGGCCGATGGAGGCGAAGAAGGTCAGCATCAGGGCCGTCTGCAGGCTGGTATCAAATTGCAGTTCGATCTGCAGGGTGGAACGCAGCACCAGCAGCACCAGGGCAACCACCAGGCCACCGGCCACGGGTTTGGGGATGTTGAAAGTGCGCAGGGGTCCTATCTTGTTGACCAGCAGGCGGCCAAGCAGCAGCACCAGGGTCGCGGCGACCAGGGTGGCGTAGGCATCAAGTTGTAGCATTCAGTGCTCCCATGTTGATCGGCTGTGTCTTTGGCGAGAAAGACTCACGGATCCAGCCGGGATGAAACAGAGTGGCGAACGCGCCAGTGACAGAGGGGCCGCAGCCCCGTCCCTCTGCAAAAGAGGGGGTCGACACGAGCCCGTGTTCGTCGGGCGTCCAGATGAGATTTGTGAAAAATCCGCCGGATACTAGCAAAAAACACCAAGTACATCCACATATGTCACATTAATGATTAAAACATGGTGTTAGCATGGCATTTAAAACTTCCTCGCCGAGTGCGCTCCGGATCGCAACAATGCTGCTGCGGCTGTCATTTGCAGCGGCACTCTTTATAATTCGCCCGGTTCCGCCCCCACGGGAGGACACAGACCCTCAAGAGGTCTGCTGATGACCGATATTGAGCCCGCCCGCACCATCTGAAGGACGGGGGGCTGTATCGGTTGAGCCCTGTTTGATTTGCCGGTTTCCAGTCCAGAGAGAGGAGAGGGTGTGAAGAAGTCCATCTACATTGCCTACACAGGCGGCACCATAGGGATGCAGCGTTCCGACCACGGTTATGTACCGATGGCGGGCTTCATGGAGGACTGTCTGGCACGGATGCCCGAGTTCCATCGACCGGAAATGCCCGATTACCATATCCACGAATATGCCCCCCTCATCGACTCTTCCGACATGACGCCGGCAGACTGGCAGCGCATCGCCGAGGATATCAAGGGCAACTACGACAAGTACGACGGTTTCGTCATTTTGCACGGCACCGACACTATGTCGTTCACCGCGTCTGCGCTCTCCTTCATGCTCGAAGATCTGCACAAGCCGGTCATCATCACCGGCTCCCAGATCCCCCTGGCCGAGCTGCGCTCGGACGGTCAGCAGAACCTGCTCAACGCCCTCTATATCGCGGCCAACTACCCGATCCACGAGGTGACGCTCTTCTTCAACAACCAGCTCTATCGCGGCAACCGCAGCAAGAAGGTGCATGCCGACGGCTTCCACGCCTTCGACTCGCCCAACTACCCGCCCCTGCTCAATGCCGGTATCGCCATCTCCCTGGAGGCAGGTGAGCTGGGCGTGCCGTGCGATCGCCCCCTGGTGCTGCACGACATCACCCCCCAGCCCATCGGGGTGGTGACCCTCTATCCGGGGATATCGGCTGAGGTGATAGCGAACATCCTGCAACAGCCGGTGCGTGCGCTGATCCTGCTCTCCTTCGGGGTGGGCAATGCGCCCCAGAACCCGGCCATGCTGGCGCTGCTCTCCGAGGCATCTGCCCGGGGCGTCATCATCGTCAACCTGAGCCAGTGCCTGCACGGCAAGGTCAACATGGGGGGCTATGCCACCGGCAACGCCCTCTCCCGTGCGGGAGTCATCTCGGGCTTTGACATGACCGCCGAGGCGGCGCTCACCAAGCTGCACTTCCTGCTGAGCCAGGATCTGCCGGCGCCGCGCATCCGCGAGCTGATGCAGCAGTCCCTGCGGGGTGAACTGACCCCCTGACTTTCCCTCCCACCCTAACCCTCTCCCAGCGGGGGAGGGGATAGATCGAGGTGGCGAGGTTTGCCATGAAGATCGCCGGCAGGTGGCCCGCTGACTGCTCGCAGGTGCGTGCCAGCTCCCTTCTCCCCTGGTGGGAGAAGGGCCGGGGATGAGGGGGATGAGTCATCCTGCATAGAGAGGAAAAAAAGAGGGGAGCCATAATGGCTCCCCTCTTTCGTTTCGTTACCGCGATAGGTGACGTGCGGCCTGCCTCAGTGGCTAAGGTCGACCCGCACTATCTCTTCCTCATCGCGATATTGGCGCTTGAGCTCGCTCTTGCTCTTCATCACGATCTCGCCGTCACGGCCGATGTTCATGTGCTCGGGGTTCTCAAGGTGCATCGCCTGCCAGGCCATCACGGCCTGCAGGGAAGTGGCCTTCTGCTCCTCGGTGAGGGGCTTGCCATCCGGCCATTTGCCGAGCTCGACCGCAGTCTTGAGCCGCTCGTACACCTCTTTGGGCATCTGCGCTATCGCTTGTTGAAACGTCACTTGCTGAGACGACATCCGGCCTCTCCTTGAAAATTGAGCCATGAACACGGGGTCAGGCGGGCAGATCCTGTCGGACTATACCGGCAGATCCTGGCGGACTACGCCAGCCATCTGCTCCATCACCCGTACTACCTGACAACTGTACCCGAACTCGTTGTCATACCACACGTAGAGCACGCAGTGATCCCCCTCGGCGATGGTAGCCTGGGAGTCGACGATGCCCGCAAAACGGGAGCCCACCATGTCGGAGGAGACCAGCTCGGTGCTGGCGCTGAAATCGATCTGGCGATGCAGGGCCGAGCTCAGTGCCATTTGCTGCAGATAGGCGTTGAGGTTCTCCCGATCGGTGGTCTGCTCCAGCGACAGGTTGATGATGGCAAGCGACACGTTGGGTGTGGGCACCCGGATGGCGTTGCCGGTCAACTTGCCCTTGAGCTCCGGCAGCGCCTTGGCCACCGCCTTGGCGGCACCGGTGCTGGTCATCACCATGTTGAGGGCGGCGCTGCGACCGCGGCGCTCGCCCTTGTGATAGTTGTCGATGAGGTTCTGATCGTTGGTGTAGGAGTGGACCGTCTCCACGTGGCCGTGGCGGATGCCGTATTTGTCCTGCATCACCTTGAGCACCGGGGTGATGGCGTTGGTGGTGCAGGAGGCGGCGGAGACTATCTTGTCATCCGGCCCGATTACCTCGTGGTTGACCCCGAACACCACGTTCTTCATCTCCCCCTTGCCGGGAGCGGTCAGCAGCACCCGGGCGGCGCCGCGGGCCTTGAGGTGCTCGGACAGGCCCGCCTCGTCACGCCAGACGCCGGTGTTGTCAACGATCAGCGCATTGTCGATGCCGTAGGCGGTGTAGTCGATGTCGGCCGGGCTGTTGGCGTAGATCACCTGGATGAAGGTGCCGTTGGCGATGATGGCGCTGCGTTCTGCATCCACCTCGATGGAGCCGTTGAAGGGGCCGTGCACCGAATCGCGGCGCAGCAGACTGGCACGCTTCTCCAGATCCCCGTCGCGACCGCCGCGCACCACGATGGCGCGCAGGCGCAGGGAGTTGGCGGCGCCGGTGCGCTCGATGAGCAGACGGGCCAGCAGGCGGCCGATGCGGCCGAAGCCGTAGAGCACCACGTCGGTCGGGGTGGGCACGGCACTGCGGTTCAGGGCCGGTGCCAGCTTGGCACGCAGATAGTCCTCGATGCCGGCTTCATCCTGGTGATCCTGCCAGTAGCCCACGGCCAGTTTGCCGAGATCGACTTCGGCGGCGGTGGGGTTCAGGGCGACGATGGCGCGCAGGAGAGGGAAGCTTTGCTGGATGGGCAGCGGGGTGCCCTGGTGGCGGCGAACGACCCGGTGGGCCTTGAGGATATCGATGGTGGAGGCGTTTTGCAGGGGGCGTCCGTAGAGGGTGATCTCTATCCCTTGCTGTCGGTAGAGGCGACCTATCAAGGGTTGCATGGCTTCGGCGAGCTCCTGGCTCTCCTGCCACGCCTGCAAGTAGTGCTCGTGGGTCATTAACCAGATCCTTTTATTTCACGTTGTTGAAGCAAGTTGCCTGGGCAAATTGAAATTCGTCGAAGGCAGATCAGTGTAGGGCTGATGGTTTCGTTATATTATTCTGCAATCGCGGCCTTATACGGCGCGCGCATTGTAATGGATATGTAGCCTGTTTGCTAGTTGGCGGTGGCCGGTGCGGGTTGCGATTGTTATCAACCAGATGTGAACCATGACCCTATTCTCACAGCGTCCGTTACTGCTTTCCCTCGCTTGTTGCCTGACGTTGACGGCCTGCGACGACGACAGGATCCACAACATCTGCTCCCAATATCCCGCCCTGTGCGCGGACCTGGTGGACGACGGCTGGTGTCGCTATGAGCGCAGCGACGTCATTCGCGGTCGTTACTATCTCCAGGAAGAGGGGACGGACAGGCGCAAGTACGATCTGATGCGCGGCCTGGAGCGTTATCTGCAGTGCGCCGAGCACTCCACCAACATCGAGTACAAGCGGGCCAGGGAGCAGAAGAGCCCCAGAGTGGAAGGGATGCTGGCCGCCGGCCGTCAACTGGAGCAACTGGACGCGCAGACCCGGGGCTCCCGGGATCCCTACCTGCTGCTTTGGCACTGGACCAACAACACCAGCCCCGAGGCCCGCGTGAGCTTCCTCGCGCAGGAGGGGACGCCGAGCCTCGAGGAGCCCGAGCTGCAACTGGCGCTCGGCGGCATTTATGCCAAGAGCGAGCCCGAGAAGGCCATCAGGCTGATGCACCATGCGCTCTCTCTCTATCGGGAGGGGGACAAGGTCAACAGCCGGATCCTCACCGCCCTCAGCACCCTCTACATGGGGCAGAAGCGATTTGATCAGGCCTATCTGTGGGGCAAGGTGAGCGAGTCATTCCAGGAGAGCCCCGAGGTCTCCGCCACCCGGCTCGGCATTTACCATGCCATCGGCAAGGAGGAGCAGGAGACGCTGGACGACCAGGCGGCCACCATCGTCGATGCACTCAGGCAGGGGAGCTACCGCACACCATGAATCCGACCCTGACAGAGGTCCGGGAGTGGGCCCATCCCTTCGATATCCGTCTCGTCCACGGCCAGATCCGCGGCGAGGACAGGGTGCTTGAACGGGCCACGGTGAGGGCCGTGGTGATGCGTGGTGATCGACTGCTGCTGGTGCACTCCCGCGTCAATGGGGATCTCATGTTCCCCGGGGGCGGCATCGAGCACGGGGAGGCGCACGATGCGGCCCTGGCCCGGGAGCTGCGGGAAGAGTGTGGCGCCGAGCTGGTGGCCGTGGGCCCCCTGCTGGGAGAGACCCGGGAGTATCGTGCCGCGCGCGAGCCGGATTACGATGCCTACTGCATCCGATCGTCCTATTACCTCTGCCGGGTCGGGGAGGACTGGAGTGCACCGCGCCCCCAGCCCTACGAGATCCGGCTCGGCTTTACGCCGGGCTGGTTCCCCCTGGCCGAGGCCCTGCAGACCAACAAGACCCAGCTGGCGGGTCCCTGTCCCCAGTGGACGGCGCGAGAGACCCGGGTGCTGGCAGAGTTGCACCGCTGGCAAGCGTCCGGCTTGCTGACCTGACAAGGCCGCTTGCCCCATAAAAAAAGGCGCTGTCCCAATTATGTGTTGGAAGGCTAATCT
>NZ_CAWMFQ010000380.1:0-6609 GCF_963866995.1 Aeromonas sp. ZOR0002
TGGCGGCGTTGAGGGCCAGCAGGTTGGTTTGCTGGGAGATGGCGTTGATGACGTTGACCACTTCGTTGATGCGATTGGCGTTGTGAGTCAGCCGCTCGACCGCGCCCGATGCATTGCCAATCTCGTCTGCCAGGGTGCGGATGGCGGTAATGGTACGTGCCACCCGCTGTGCCCCGTGAGTCGCCTCGTCGCTGGACTGGCGGGTTTGCAGCAGGGTGTCATTGGCGTTGCGGGCCACTTCCCGGATGGCGGCGGACATCTGCTCCATGGCGGCGGCCAGGGAGTCCATGTGCTGTCGCTGGGCGCGGGCAAGCTGCTCGCCGTCGCTGGCATGCTCGCGAAATTCGTCTGCGGCCAGGGTAAGGGCATCGGCGGACTCTTCCACCAGTTGCACTATCTTGTGCTGGCGGTCGGTGAAGGTGTCGATGCTGCCCGCCAGAATGGAGAACTCGTCCCGCACCGGGAAGAAGTTGAGCCGGAAGGTGAGATCGCCGTTCGCTACCGTCTGCAATGCCTTGTTGGTGGAGTAGAGCGCCCCCGAGACAAAGGTCATCAGATAGTGGGTGATGAGGGCCAGCAGGGCGGCCAGCACCGCGATGATGGTGAGCGTGGTGCCCTGACCATCCCAGAGGGCGTACTGACTCGTATCCAGGGTGCCGGAGACGACGCCCGCCTGACCTGCGCTGGCGCCATAGCGATAGATGTTCCCCTGCTGGCTAAGGCCGGTGGCCGCGCCAGGCGTGAGTACGAGATCCGCGGGCAGGGTAAGGGTCGGCTGCTGGCTCACCAGCTGGGCCGTGGTCTCGACCCGCCCTTTGAGCTGATCCACTCTGAGCTGCATCGCCTGATCATGGCCGTCGGCCAGCAGATACCAGGTGAGGAAGGCGATGAACACCAGGGGGCACCAGAAGGTGATGAGAAATTTCTCGCTGATCGTGAGGTGAATGAGATAACGGTCAACCCACCGAAACTTTACTTCTTTCATAATGGTATTGCGTCCTGCAAGGGGAAGAGAGTGTCGCGCTCATTATCGCCCCGGGGAAAAATTACTTAAGGGAAAGGTGTGATAAATGGGAGAGCAATCGTTTGTCGTGCGGGTGTGGGGTCAGGTTCAGGGAGTGGGGTTTCGCTACTTCACCCGGGAGCGGGCGCTGCAACTGGGGCTGCGGGGGCATGCCTACAACCTGGAAGATGGCTCGGTGGAAATCCTGATTGCCGGTCCCGAACAGAAGGTACAGATGATGCTGGGCTGGCTTGAGCACGGGCCCCGAACCGCCGAGGTGACCCGAATGGAATATGAGGTGGCGCTACCACCCAAGGGGAGCGGTTTTCACACCAACTGAGGAGGCGGCCCTTGCCAGGCAAGGGTCATCGCCTGCACACAATAACGGGAGCCTTGCGGGCTCCCGTTTGCATTGATGATCTCTTGTCTGCGGGTCAGCCTGCCTGGGCGGCGTCGGCGATGGCCTGGGTCTTGGCGAGCACCGTTTGCAGGGCTGGGCGTTTGGCCAGGCGATCCCGATAGGCGGCGAGTTTGGGGGGAATGCTCTGCTCGAAGCGGGTGGCCCACATCAGGGTATGAGCCAGCAGCAGATCCGCGATGGTGACCTGCTCACCCAGCAGATAACCCTGCTCGGGTACCCAGGATTCGGCGATGGCCGCTGCCTTGTCGAATTCCCACTTGGCGGTGGGGAAGATGGCCGGCAGGCGCTGGGCCTCGGGCAGGGCGAAACGGTGCTTGCCGATGGTCCACAGTGGCTGCTCCAGCTCGCAGGTGATGAAACTGATCCACTGGGCGTGCAGCGCCGAGGCCTGGGTCCCTCTGGCCGGCAGCCAGTTCGGGCCATACACCTCGGCCAGGTACTGCATGATGGCGGCGGACTCGGTCAACACGAACTCCCCGTCCTTGAGCACCGGCATCTTGCCGCTCGGGTTGAGGGTCAAGAACCAGTCGCTGCGGTTCTCGCTCTTGGCGAAGTCGAGAAACTGGAACTGCCATGCCACGTTCAGCTCTTCCAGTAACCAGGATACGCGCAGGGCACGGCTGATGGGGGTGCCGTATAAGGTGATCATGCTTGCTCCTTGCCTGATGAAGGGGGCCATGGACCCGAAGTGAATCGCCAGTCTAGGTAAATTGATCGAGAGCAACAAGCGCCCAAGGGGGGATGAAAAGCACAAAACGGCGCAATCAGCAGGAGAAGAGGAGGAAAGAGAGGAAATAAAAGGGAGGCCAGAAGCCTCCCTCGTTGCTAACGGCTGCGGCAGCGCTTACTTCACGCGCATGCCCGGCTGGGCACCTTCCTGGGGCTCGAGAATCCAGAGATCCTTGCCGCCCGGACCTGCCGCCAGCACCATACCTTCGGACATGCCAAAGCGCATCTTGCGCGGGGCCAGGTTGGCCACCATCACGGTCAGCTTGCCTTCCAGATCTTCCGGGTTGTAGGCGGACTTGATACCGGCAAACACCTGACGAGTTTCGCCACCGATATCCAGTTGCAACTTCAGCAGCTTCTCGGCTTCCGGCACCGCTTCGGCCTTCTTGATCAGCGCCACCCGCAGGTCAATCTTGGCAAAGTCGTCGTAGGTGATGGTCTCGCTGATGGGATCGTCCACCAGGGGGCCTGCCGGTTTCTTGCTCTGCTCCTTGGCGAGATCTTCCTTGGACGCTTCCACCATGGCATCCACCTTGGCGGACTCGATGCGGGAGAAGAGCGCCTTGAAGGGAGCGACGCTGTGGTCGACCAGAGGGGCGGCGATGCCATCCCAGGTCAGGGTTTCGCCAAGGAAGACTTCGGCGCGCTCGGCCAGTTGCGGCATGACGGGCTTCAAGTAGGCCATCAGCACGCGGAACAGGTTGATGCCGACGGAGCAGACGGCTTGCAGCTCGGCATCCGCCCCTTCCTGCTTGGCGATGACCCAGGGAGCCTTGTCGTCCACATAGCGGTTGGCCTTGTCGGCCAGTGCCATGATCTCGCGGATGGCGCGACTGAATTCGCGCGCTTCATAGGCTTCGGCGATGCTGGCGCTGGCGTTGGCAAACTCGGCGTAGAGTGCAGGCTCGGCGCAGGTGGCGGCCAGCTTGCCGTCAAAACGCTTGGCGATAAAGCCGGCGTTGCGAGAGGCCAAGTTGACCAGCTTGTTGACCACGTCGGCGTTGACGCGGGAGACGAAGTCTTCAAGGTTCAAGTCCAGATCGTCGATGCGGCTGTTGAGCTTGGCGGCGTAGTAGTAACGCAGGCACTCCGGATCCAGGTGCTTGAGATAGGTGGACGCCTTGATGAAGGTGCCCTTGGACTTGGACATCTTGGCGCCGTTGACGGTCACATAGCCGTGCACGTTGACCTTGGTCGGCTTGCGGAAGTTCGCGCCTTCCAGCATGGCCGGCCAGAACAGGCAGTGGAAGTAGGCGATGTCCTTGCCGATGAAGTGATAGAGCTCGGCGTCGGAGTCCGCTTTCCAGTAGCTGTCGAAGTCGATGTCGCCGCGCTTGTTGCACAGGTTCTTGAACGACGCCATGTAGCCGATGGGGGCGTCCAGCCAGACATAGAAGTACTTGCCGGGGGCACCGGGAATTTCGAAGCCGAAGTAGGGGGCATCACGGGTGATGTCCCACTGCTGCAGGCCGCTTTCGAACCACTCTTGCATCTTGTTGGCCATCTCTTCCTGGATGGCGCCGGAGCCGCGTACCCAGTCGGCGAGCCAGGCTTCGAACTGAGGCAGGTCGAAGAAGTAGTGCTCGGAGTCCTTCATCACCGGGGTCGCACCGGAGACGGCGGATTTCGGATCAATCAGCTCGGTCGGGCTGTAGGTGGCGCCGCAAGCGTCGCAGTTGTCACCGTACTGATCGGGGGACTTGCACTTGGGGCAGGTGCCCTTGACGAAGCGATCCGGCAGGAACATGGATTTTTCCGGATCGAACAGTTGGGAGATGGTGCGGATCTTGATTTTGCCGGACTCTTTGAGGCGGCCATAGATCACGCCCGCCAGCTCGCGGTTCTCGTCGCTGTGGGTGGAGTGGTAGTTGTCGAAGCTGATGTTGAAACCGGCAAAATCCCCCTGGTGCTCCTGGGAGACGGCGGCAATCATCTCTTCCGGCGAGATCCCCATCTGCTGCGCCTTGAGCATGATGGGCGTACCGTGGGCATCGTCGGCACAGACGAAATGCACCTGATGGCCACGCATTCGCTGATAACGAACCCAGATATCGGCCTGGATGTGTTCCAGCATGTGGCCGAGATGGATGGAGCCGTTGGCATAGGGGAGGGCGCAGGTTACCAGCATTCTACGAGGATCAGTTGCCATAATACGTTCTTTATGTGCCTGTTGGGATGATACAGTGCCGTGCATGTTACCCGAATTGGGGGCGGCCTGCCTAGGGTTGTGGCCCCCGGTGCCCTGACTGGCGGCATCGCGATGACGTCGGCAAGCCACTGATTTATGTGCGGTAACCGTTCACCTCAAGATAAAGACAAGATAATGAGGAGTTAATGGTGATTGATTCAGTAAAACAGATCCTGGCCGAATTTAAGCCGGCAGGATGGGGCAAAGATCTGGTCGCGGCCGGTTTTGTGCGTGCCGTCGAGCGGCACGAGCAGACCTTGGCCATCAGGCTGGTGCTGCCCTTTGCCGGCCAGTCCCTGTTTGAACAGATCAAAGAGGAGTTCGATGCCAGGCTGCGCAGCGCAACCGGTGCGACCCGCATCGACTGGACGGGGGAGATAGACGTGGCCAGCATGCCCCGCGCGCAGCAACTGGCGGCGGTGCAGGGGATCCGCAATATCCTGGTGGTTGCCTCCGGCAAGGGAGGGGTGGGCAAGTCCACTACCGCGGTCAACCTGGCGCTGGCGCTGCAAAAAGAGGGGGCGCGGGTCGCCCTGCTGGATGCGGACATCTATGGCCCCTCCATCCCGACCATGACGGGGACCCTCAAGGAGCGCCCTGTCAGCTTTGATGGCAAGTTGATGGAGCCGGTGATGGCCTGCGGCATCAAGAGCAACAGCATCGGTTATCTGGTGGCCGAGCAGGATGCCACCATCTGGCGCGGTCCCATGGCGAGCAAGGCACTCGGGCAGATCCTGCACGAGACCCGCTGGGGCGAGGTGGACTACCTGGTGGTGGACATGCCCCCGGGCACCGGCGATATCCAGCTGACGCTGGCCCAGCAGGTGCCCACCACGGCGGCGGTGATCGTCACGACGCCCCAGGATGTGGCGCTGGCAGATGCCCGCAAGGGGATCGCCATGTTCAACAAGGTCAATGTGCCTGTGCTTGGCATCGTCGAGAACATGAGTTACCACGTCTGCAGTGCCTGCGGGCATCACGAGCCGTTGTTCGGTACCGGCGGTGGCCAGAAGATGGCGGAGCAGTATCACGTGGCGCTGCTTGGTCAGTTGCCGCTGCATATCGACATTCGCCAGCACATGGATGAAGGCTGCCCCACCGTGTTCGGTGCGCCGGATGGCGAGCTGTCACAGACTTACCTGAAACTGGCTCGCCGGGTAGGGGCCGAGCTCTATTTCAGCGCAAAACCGATTGCGACCCCGCTCTACACGGTGGCGCTGGACGAATAATCGGCGTTCGGCCAAGGGGGACGGATTTGGGGTGGGCATGGCCACCCCTTTTTCATATAATGGATCGGTTTAAACAATCCCCAGTGCTCTTCTCTTTAGGTATTTTCAATGTCTGATACTCAACATTCCTGCGTGATCATCGGTATTGCTGGTGCATCCGCGTCCGGCAAGAGTCTTATCGCCCAAACCATCTATGAAGAGCTGGTGGCCGAGCTGGGAGCGGGTCAGATTGGTGTGATCACCGAGGATTGCTACTACCGTGATCAGACCCACCTGACCATGGAAGAGCGGGTCAAGACCAACTATGACCACCCCAATGCCCTGGATCACGATCTGCTGGTGCAGCATCTGACCCAGCTGACGCAAGGGGAGGCGGTCAACATCCCACAGTACTCCTATACCGAGCACACGCGCATGACCGAGGTCACTACCTTTGCACCGCGCCGTGTCATCATCCTCGAAGGGATACTGCTGTTGACCGACAGCCGCCTGCGCGAACTGATGGACGCCTCCATCTTCATGGATACCCCGCTCGACATCTGTTTGCTGCGCCGTCTGGTGCGCGATGTGCAGGAGCGCGGTCGTACCATGGACTCCGTGCTCAAGCAGTATCAGAAGACTGTGCGTCCCATGTTCATGCAGTTCATCGACCCGTCCAAGCAGTATGCCGACGTGATCGTGCCCCGTGGCGGCAAGAACCGCATCGCCATCGACATGCTCAAGGCGCGTATCCGCCATATGTTGATTGGTTGAGAGAAAACAAGCCGGGTGATGCCCGGCTTTTTTTAATGAATCTTTTGTCAGGAGAGTCGCAGAATGCGTCTTTGTGATACCGATATCGAACGGCACCTGGATGAAGGCAAGATCGTCATCGAGCCGCGGCCCGGTGTTGAGCGGATCAGCGGCGTCAGCGTCGATGTGCTGCTGGGCAACGAGTTTCGGGTGTTTCGCGATCATACCGCGCCTTACATCGACCTTGGCGGTACCAGTGCCGAGATGGCCGATGCCATCGAGCGGGTGATGAGCGAGGAGACTGTGA
>NZ_CAWMFQ010000381.1:0-8270 GCF_963866995.1 Aeromonas sp. ZOR0002
CGCACTGGACGGTGAACTCCTGGTTGTGGGCCTCGCCCTTGACGTTGGTCACCGTGTAGGTCGGCAGGGATTTACGGCTGCCCTGCAGGATCTCTTGCAGACGGGTCTTGGGATCCTTCTGTTCGATCCCGGGCTTGATCTCGCCAAGGCGGCTGGCATACCAGCCGAGCAGGAGGCTGCGCACCCGCTCCAGATCCGTGTCCAGATAGATGGCGCCAATCACCGCCTCGACGGTGTCGGCCAGGATGGACTCGCGGCGAAAGCCGCCGCTTTTCAGCTCCCCCGGCCCCAGGATCAGGTGATCCCCGAGGTCGAATTCCCGGCCCAGCTCGGCCAGCGTCTTCTCGCGCACCAGGGTGGCGCGCATCCGGCTGAGATCCCCTTCCGCCGCCTGCGGGAAGCGGTGGAAGAGATCATCGGCAATCACCAGACTCAGGATGGAGTCCCCCAGAAATTCCAGGCGCTCGTTGTGACGGGACCCTGCGCTGCGATGGGTCAGTGCCCGGGTCAGCAGCTCAGGATCCTGAAAGACATGCCCGAGACGGGACTGCAGTCTGTTCATCTTGATATTCATTTACTTGATTCCGCCAATGCGGTTGAAGCGCACACCGGTCGGCACCCAGCTCGGCAAGCTGGACCCTTCCTCGCGCTCGAATTCGAAACTGATCCAGATGGCGACCGCCTTGCCCACCAGGTTCTGCTCGGGCACGAAGCCCCAGAAACGACTGTCGGTGCTGTTGTCGCGGTTGTCACCCATCACGAAATAGTGGCCTTCCGGCACCACCCACTCGTCGGGGTAGGTGCCGGGCTGGCGATAATAGCGGTCCACCAGGTCCGGCATCAGCGGGTTGCGCAAGGTCTCGTGGGAGACATCGCCCAGCTGTTCGGTGTAGCGATCCAGCGGGATCCCCATCTGGCTGAACTCGCCGCGCTGCTCGAACTTGACGTCCAGCTTCTGGAAGCCGGGGCACGTTTTCCCTTCCTGCTCATCGCACTTGGGCCGGATCATCAGCTCCTTGTTGCGATAGATGACCCGATCGCCGGGCATGCCGACCACCCGTTTGATGTAGTCCACCCGGGTATCCAGCGGATACTTGAAGACCACCACATCACCGCGCTTCGGCTCGCCGGTCTCGAGGAACTTGGTGTTGGTCACCGGGTCCTTGAGGCCGTAGGCAAACTTCTCCACCAGGATGAAGTCGCCCACCAGCAGGGTCGGCATCATGGAGCCGGACGGGATCTGGAACGGCTCGAAGATGAAGGAGCGCAGGATCAGCACCAGCGCGATCACCGGGAAAACCCCGCCGGTCTGTTCGATCCAGACCGGCATGGGGGCCACCTTGGCCAGTGTCTTCTCGTCCACATCCGGACCGGCATTGGCACGGGCGGCGGCAATCTTGGCCGCCCGCTGCTTGGCCCAGACCAGCTTGTCGAGCGTCCAGATGATGCCGGTCAGCAGGGTGACGACGACGAGGATCAGGGAAAAGGTGCTTGCCATCGATTAATCCTTTCCGACGTGGAGAATGGCGAGGAAGGCCTCTTGCGGCACGTCCACACGGCCCAGGGACTTCATCCGCTTCTTGCCTTCTTTCTGCTTGTTCAGCAGCTTCTTCTTCCGGCTCACGTCACCACCGTAGCACTTGGCGGTGACGTCTTTACGCAATGCCTTGACGGTGCTGCGGGCGATGATCTGGTTGCCGATGGCGGCCTGGATGGCGATGTCGAACATCTGGCGCGGGATCAGCTCGCGCATCTTCTCCACCACCTGGCGACCGCGATACTGGGCGTTCTCCTTGTGGGTGATGATGGCCAGGGCGTCGACCCGCTCGCCGTTGATCATGATGTCCAGACGGACCATGTCGGAGGTTTCGAAACGCTTGAAGCCGTAGTCCAGGGAGGCGTAGCCGCGACTGGTGGACTTCAGACGGTCGAAGAAGTCGAGCACCACTTCCGCCATCGGGATCTCGTAGGTCAGCGCCACCTGCTTGCCGTGGTAGACCATGTTGGTCTGTACGCCGCGCTTCTCGATGCAGAGGGTGATGACGTTGCCCATGTACTCCTGCGGCAGCAGGATGTGGCACTCGGCGATGGGCTCGCGCATCTCCTTGATGTTGTTGATGGCGGGCATCTGGGCCGGGCTGTCGATGTGGATGGTGGAGCCATCGTTCAGCTCGATCTCGTAGACCACGGTCGGCGCGGTGGTGATGAGATCCAGATCGTATTCACGCTCCAGACGCTCCTGGATGATCTCCATGTGCAGCATCCCGAGGAAGCCGCAGCGGAAGCCGAAGCCCAGCGCCGTGGAGCTCTCCGGTTCGTAGAACAAGGAGGCGTCGTTGAGGGAGAGCTTCTCCAGCGCATCGCGGAAGGACTCGTAGTCATCGCTGGAGATGGGGAACAGGCCCGCATAGACCTGGGGCTTCACCTTCTTGAAGCCGGCCAGCGCCTTCTCGGCACCGTGCTTGGCCAGGGTCAGGGTATCCCCCACCGGCGCACCGTGGATGTCCTTGATGCCGCAGACGACCCAACCTACCTCGCCACAACCCAGGCCGTCGGTGTCCACCTGCTTCGGCGTGAAGATACCGATGCGATCCACACCCCATACCTGACCGGTGCTCATCACCTTGATCTTGTCGTTCTTTTTCAGGGAACCGTTCTTGATCCGCACGAGCGACACGACCCCGAGATAGGAGTCGAACCAGGAGTCGATGATCAGCGCCTGCAGCGGCGCCTCCGGATCCCCTTCCGGGGACGGGATCTTGGCGACGATCTCTTCCAGCACCAGATCGACACCGAGGCCGGTCTTGGCGGAGCAGCGCACCGCGTCCACCGCGTCGATGCCGACGATGTCCTCGATCTCCTCGGCAACCCGCTCGGGCTCTGCGGCCGGCAGGTCAATCTTGTTCAGCACCGGCACCACTTCCAGATCCATTTCCATGGCGGTGTAGCAGTTGGCCAGAGTCTGTGCCTCAACCCCCTGACCGGCATCCACCACCAGCAGTGCCCCTTCACAGGCAGCCAGGGAGCGAGAAACCTCGTAGGAGAAATCCACGTGGCCCGGGGTGTCGATAAAGTTCAGCTGATAGGTGTTACCGTCTTGTGCCTGGTAGTTCAGGGTCACACTCTGTGCCTTGATGGTAATGCCGCGCTCGCGCTCCAGATCCATGGAGTCCAGCACCTGGGCCTGCATCTCGCGATCGGACAGGCCGCCGCAAGTCTGGATCAGACGGTCCGACAGGGTCGACTTACCGTGGTCGATGTGCGCAATAATCGAAAAGTTACGAATGTGTTTCATCGAGCAAGAATCACTCAAAATTAAGTTAGGGTCGGATATGAGGGCAGGATTTTACTGGATAACCCGGTCGACGGCCAATCTTTAGTCGGCGGGCCCCACAAATAGCGCCTTGTCTGGCGGGCGTTGGGCACCTGGATGCCCTCCGCCAGATCCGGCTCCTCAAGAGAGATGACGGGTATTGAGCACCACCCCGAGCATGCGGGGACCGTATTCCCCCTGCTCGAGCCGGTCAGAAAAGTAACGAACCAGTAAAAATCCGATGGCGCCGCCCAGCAGACAGCAGAGGATGGTCACCCCCTCTCCCGCCGACAAGAGCGGCACCAGCCAGAGCTGGCCGAGCAGGGCACCCAGCAGCAGACAGAAGAGCGGCAGCACGTACACCAGAGCCGCACCGCGCAGGATGCTGGCCTGAGGGATGCCCAGGCGGATCTGCTGGCCCACCGCCACGTCACCGGTGAGGGCGACCCGCAGCCGCTGCGCCTTCATGGGAAAGGCCTTGGCGACGGTGCCGGTCCCGCAGCTGGATTGTTGGTGGCAACCGCTGCAGGCGGATCGCCGCTCGCACTCCACCCAGGCGTGATTGCCGTCGATGGCCACTACTGTGGCCAGCTCTTCACTCATGTTACTCACCTGATGACTCCTCACAGGGGGCGGTGGATGCACCGGATCTCAACACGGCGGCACCCTCAGGGCAAGTCTCACGGCAAAGACTCACTGCACCGCCTCGTTGCGGGCCAGGGGCTGCACTGCCTCGGCGATGCGCTTGGCGGTTTCGGCGGGCACCTCACCCACCACGGTGATCTCCACCCCGACCTCGTTGACGAAGCTCACCAGCGAGGTAGCCCCCTGGCGAATCAACTGTTGGCGCACCGCCTGCTTGGGATCGACCCGTGAGACGTAGACGGAGAGATCCACCAGCCCGTCGGAGAGCATCATGTAATCCACCGGCAGACTGGTGCTGACCAGCTGATGCCGATCCTGAGAGAGCACCTTGAAGCCATCGGGCAACCAGGTCAGGTGCCAGTTGAGGGTCTGCTGGGGAGCGGGATAGGCATCTTCCAGCGCCAGCGCATCCGGCAGCTTGCTGCGTGCCAGGGTGACCAGCCAGGGGGCCGGCGCAGATTGCCTGTCCAGATCCACCCCCAGCACCTGCTCCACCAGATTGCCTTCTCGATCCACCATGTCCACCCGCAGCAGCAGATGGCTCTGTTCATCAATCCAGAGCACGAAGCCGTACTTGTCCGCCTCCTTGGGCACCAGCCGCACCACTTGTGCCACCAGGCCGGCCACCCGGCTGCGGCCCGCCAGCACGGGGTCATAACTCTCCATCACCCGGGGCAGCGGCATCCTTACCAGGCTCGACCAGACCCCGGGGAAACGCGCCCCCTTGAGGGTGTAGGGTTCATGGGTGTTTTCGAAGAAGGTATATTCGTTCTGGCGTTGCAGGAACTCCACGGCCTTGCCGTCGAGATAGCTCAGGTGAGCCACCTCCTTGCCATCGATGATCCCGTGGCTGAAACGGATAGGCTCGAGGCGCCCCTGGCGGGCCTTGACCATGGACAATTCGAAGTTTTGTTGCGAAACGGCACTCTGCATCTGCTGCAACAAGGCCTCGGCCGACAGATCGTCGGCCGAGGCCTTGGCACAAATCAACAGGAGAGAGGCCAGCAGGATACGGCTGGACTGGCGCACGATCTGATCCCTAAAAATGCGTTATTCCTGAATCTGCTTGTCTTGCAGCAGACGCTGTTGCAGTTGATGGTCGCGCAGGAAGGCATTGATGCGCTCGCGCTGCTCCTGCATCTGCTGCTCGCTCAGACCTTGCTGACGCACACCGGTCCGGCTGCCATCCTGGGGATAGTGCACGCTCACCGGCGCAGCACTGCCACCCACGGGTATGGTATTGAGCACCGGGCTGGTCGGCACACCATCCTTGCCCTGGTACTGCTGCACGCCGAAGATGACGGCGGCAGCCACGGAGGCGGCAATGGCATACTGCCCCACTTGCTGGCCAAAGCGGCGAACGAAGGGGATCACCTTGCCGGCGGGCTGCACCTGGGGCGCAGCAGGCTGTGCCGGCTTGGGCGCCAGTATGGCGGGTTCATCCTCCAGCGCCAGCATGATGCTGTCGCTGAGATCCAGTTGCAGATTGACCGGCAGGTCACCCCGCATGGCATCACCGATCAGATGGTAACGCGACCAGGTATCCTGCAGAGCGGGATCCGTTCCCAGCTCGTTCAGTACCTCGATTTCGCTGAGGTCGCCATCCATCAGGGCTGAAAGTTGCTCTTTATTTGCCATAAGTTTGCCTGTCTTTCCCCAGTTAATGCTCGATCAGAGGTTGCAGCTTTTTATCGATTGCTTCCCTCGCCCGGAAGATGCGGGATCTCACCGTACCCACCGGGCAATCCATGATCTCCGCAATCTCCTCGTAGCTCAGCCCTTCCATTTCACGAAGGGTGATCGCCGTTCTCAAATCTTCTGGCAAGGCTTCTATGGCGGTAAACACGGTTCGCTTGATCTCGTCGGTCAGCGCCAGGTTTTCCGGGGTGGCCACCTCTTGCAGGGCTTCACCACCACCATAATATTCAGCCTCGTCCGCTTCGACATCACTGCTGGGCGGTCTGCGCCCCTGTGACGTCAGGTAGTTTTTGGCCGTGTTGACGGCGATCCGGTACAACCAGGTGTAAAACGCGCTCTCGCCACGGAATGTCGGCAACGCACGGTAGGCCTTGATGAATGCCTCCTGCGCCACATCCGGTACATCGCCCGGATTGTTGACATACCTGGCCACCAGGTTGACCACCTTGTGCTGGTACTTGCGTACCAACAGGTTGAATGCATTTTTATCGCCACGCTGGACCCGTTCAACCAGCTGTTCGTCCAGTAGATTCTGGTCGCTCATCAGAGCCGTAAAACCCCCATCAGGTTATCGTTTTTCTTTTCCG
Source organism: Aeromonas sp. ZOR0002 (assembly GCF_963866995.1). Lineage (NCBI taxonomy): Bacteria > Pseudomonadati > Pseudomonadota > Gammaproteobacteria > Aeromonadales > Aeromonadaceae > Aeromonas > Aeromonas sp. ZOR0002. Next base: position 6,244 of record NZ_CAWMFQ010000381.1, read on the forward strand.
GCCCCTTCTAAGCGCACAAGTTCAGACAGGAGGAATCAGGGAAAGTTCGCTTGCATTGAAAAAAATGTGATGCGGGCTGCATCACAACCCCCCTTGGGCTACCATGGGGCCAGTTCTTAATCCAGGCCAATGATACTTATGAAAGCAAGTGTTGAATACCTTTGCGACGTACTCATCATTGGCAGCGGTGCCGCCGGTCTGTCCCTCGCGTTGCGATTGGCAGACCAGGCCAAAGTCCTGGTTCTGAGCAAGGGGCCCATCAGTGAGGGGGCCACTCTCTATGCGCAAGGAGGCATCGCTGCCGTGTTCGACGAGACCGACAGCATCGAATCCCACGTGAGCGACACGCTCAACGCCGGCGCCGGGTTGTGCGACCCGGCGGTGGTGGAGTTCACCGCCCGCAACGCCCGCGACTCCATCCAGTGGCTCATTCAGCAAGGGGTCCCCTTCGATCAGGAAGAGGATGCCGAGGGGGAATCCCACTATCACCTGACCCGGGAAGGGGGCCACAGCCATCGCCGCATCTTCCACGCGGCCGACGCCACCGGCAAGGCGGTGCAGCTCACCCTGATCGACCAGGTGCGCGCCCACCCCAACATCCAGCTGATGGAGCGCTTCAACGCGGTCGATCTCATCACCACCCGCAAGCTGGGTCTGCCGGGCAACAAGGTACTGGGAGCCTATGTCTGGAATCGCAACGCCGAGCAGGTCGAGGTGATCCGCGCCCGCTTCGTGGCACTGGCCACCGGCGGGGCCTCCAAGGTGTACCAGTACACCTCCAACCCGGACGTCAGCTCTGGCGACGGCATCGCCATGGCGTGGCGCGCCGGCTGCCGGGTGGCGAACCTGGAGTTCAACCAGTTCCACCCCACCAGCCTGTTCCACCCGGACGACCCCAACTTCCTGCTGACCGAGGCCCTGCGCGGCGAAGGGGCCTACCTGCGCCGTCCCGACGGCAGCCGCTTCATGCCGGAGTTTGACGAGCGGGCCGAGCTGGCCCCGCGGGACATCGTCGCCCGCGCCATCGACCACGAGATGAAGCGCCTCGGGGCGGATTGCATGTATCTGGACATCAGCCACAAGCCGGCGGATTTCATCATCAAGCACTTCCCGACCATTTATGAGCGCTGCCTCGCGGTCGGTATCGACATCACCAGGGAGGCGATGCCCATCGTCCCGGCGGCCCACTACACCTGTGGCGGCGTGATGATCGACAACAACGGCCAGACCGACATCCCCGGCCTCTATGCCATCGGCGAGGTGACCTATACCGGGTTGCACGGCGCCAATCGCATGGCCTCCAACTCCCTGCTCGAATGCGTGGTCTATGCCCACCAGGCGGGAGCCGACATCCTGGCCAAGCTGCCCACCAGCGTGGCGCCCCCCAGCCTGCCGGCCTGGGACGAGAGCCAGGTGGATGACTCGGACGAGCAGGTGGTGATCCAGCACAACTGGCACGAGCTGCGGCTGATGATGTGGGACTACGTGGGCATAGTGCGCACCAACAAGCGCCTGGCCCGGGCCAAGCGTCGCATCGATCTGCTCAAGCAGGAGGTGCAGGAGTACTACGCCAACTTCCGGGTCTCCAACAACCTGCTGGAGCTGCGCAACCTGTTGCAGGTGGCCGAGCTCATCGTCAACTGCGCCCTGGAGCGCAAGGAGTCTCGCGGTCTGCACTACAACCTGGATTATCCGGACATGCAGCCGGACTCCAAGCCGACCGTGCTGACCCCGGATCGGGAATAAGGCCGTTGCGTTCGATTCGGGCGTATGCCCTCCCCCAGATGACCCCGCCCAGGCGGGGTCATCTGCTATGAGCGGCAGATGTAGCAGGTAGAGAGAGACGCCCCTAGCGGACAGCGAGGTGGATGGCGCGGGCCAGGGCGCGGTAGTGTGCAGGGGCCAGGGCATCGGAGAAGAGCCAGAGCTGCCCCTCGGAGCCCTCCACCGTCTTCAGCCGCAACCAGAGCACCCCGGGCAGGATGCGGCTGCGAGGATCGAGCCGATGGCGCCCCCCTTGCCACTCG
>NZ_CAWMFQ010000381.1:8307-25459 GCF_963866995.1 Aeromonas sp. ZOR0002
GAGCACGCCGCTCGCCGCCGGATGGCGGCGCAACGCGCGCCACAGACTCAGCCCCCAGACAGGGAGGAACAGCCCCCATTGCCAGCCCTGGATCAGGCTGGCGACGGGCAAGAGCAGCAACAGAAACAGGATGCACAGCAGCAGACGCTGCTGGCGGGAGGCGATCACGGGCATCACTACCCGCTGGGAAGACGCGAGGCTGGCCATGAGGGGTGGCGGTCGCGAGTCGGGCTCAGCGCAGGCTGTCGTGGCGGGCCTGGTTGCGCTCGAGGATCAGGGGGATCATGGCGGCAAAATCGGGATCCTCGGGCACGCCGTGACCCATGCACCAGCGGAACAGCTCGGGATCCTCGCACTCCAGCAGGCGGATGAAGGTGCGCTGTTCGGCCTCGCCGAGGCCATCGAACTCGTGCTCAAAAAAGGGCATAAAGATCACATCCAGCTCGAGCATGCCGCGACGGCAGGCCCACTTCAGGCGGGACTTCTCACTTGGGTTCAACATGGAACTCTCCTTACAAAGACCGGGGAATGGTAGCAGCAGGATTTTCCGGCTGACAAACATTCCTTACGTCTTTACCATGCAGGTCACATACTTTCTGTCTCTGGAATCCCATCGTGAGCCTGCCGACCCCTCTTCTTCCTGCCGAGCCGACCCTGTTTTCCCTGACCAATCTGGCCATCACCCGCCTCGGCGGCCCGGATCGCGCCAAGTATCTGCAAGGTCAGGTCACCTGCGACGTCAACGCCCTTCAACCGGGCCAGAGCACCCTCGGCGGCCACTGCGATCCCAAGGGCAAGCTGTGGAGCGATTTTCGCCTGCTCTGCCTGGAAGACAGCCTGCTGATGCTGACCAAGCCCTCGGTGCTGGCCCGCCAGCTGCCGGAGCTCAAGAAGTTTGCGATCTTTGCCAAGGTCGAGATCGGCGAGTTTCAGGGCAGCCTGACCGGACTGGCCGGTCAGGGGACGGACGACTGGATGGCACAGCACTTCGCGCTGACCGGCACCGGTCTGGTGGAGGGCGGCATGGCAGTCAGGGTGGAGGCGGACCGCTGGCTGCTGGCGAGCACATCCCCGCAGGCCCTGAACCTGCCGGTGGGCGACGAAGGACTCTGGTGGGGGCTGGAAATCAAAGCCGGTCTCCCCCATCTGGAAGCGGTCCATCAGGGGGAATACATCCCCCAGATGCTGAACCTGCAAGCCCTTGATGGCATCAGCTTCAACAAGGGCTGCTACATGGGGCAGGAGACGGTGGCGCGCGCCAAGTATCGCGGCGCCAACAACCGCGCACTCTTCGTGCTGAGCGGCACTGCCGCAACGCAGGTGGCCAGCGGTGACACCCTGGAGATCCAGCTCGGTGACAACTGGCGCCGCAGCGGTCTGGTGCTCAACGCCTGGCAGCAGCAGGGTCAGGTGTGGCTCACCGCCGTGCTGCCCAAGGATACCGAGGCCGACGCCCGCTTCCGCCTCAAGCTGGAAGAGGGCTCCAGCCTCGGTCTGCAACCCCTGCCCTATGCGTTGATCGACTGAATCCCCCCTAGCGAGGCACCCGCGCCAGCAGTGCCTCCTGCAACCAGCGCCCCGCCTGCCCGAGCGGGCGGGCGCGATACCACTGCAACTCCAGCGCCAGTTCCGCCTCGGTGATGAAGTCCGGCTTGAGCACCACCAGCTCCCCCCGCGCCAGGGGCCGGTGCAGCAGAAACTCGGGCACCGCCGCCCATCCCAGCCCCAGTTTCACCAGCTCCAGGATCCCGAGATCCCCCTCCACCCACCACACTTGCGCCGAGAGACGGAAGCGATGACGCTCCGTCCCCTCCCGCCGTCCGGTCACCATCAACTGGCGAGCCCCTTGCAGGTCGCTCTCCTTCAACGGCGTCTTGTGGGCCAGGGGGTGATCCGGAGAGACCACCAGGGGCATGGTGACCGTCCCCAGGGAGCGGGAGACCAGCTCCCGCTCGGGGTGCGCCTTCTGATAGCTGATGCCGAGCTGGGCACGGCCACTCTTGAGCAGCTCGGTCACGTCCTCCATCAGCGGAAACAGCAGCTCCAGCTCCACCGCCGGGTAGCGGCTGGCAAACTCCTCCAGCAGGGAGCCAAGCCAGGGCAGGTGGGAGTCATCGTCGATGGCCAGGGTGAGGCGCGACTCGACGCCGTTGGCCAGCTCGCCGGCGATGGCCTGCAGTCGCTCGCTCTGGGCCAGCAGCACCCCCGCCTCCTGACAGATGCGGGCACCCGCCTCGGTCAGCACGGGATAGCGGCCGCTGCGATCGAACAGCGCAAGGCCGAGATCGATCTCCAGGTTGGCGATGGCGGCACTCACCACCGACTGCGCCTTACCCAGCCTGCGCGCCGCCGCCGAGAACGACCCGGTCTCGGCCGTCGCCAGCAATGCCTTGAAGTGTTCCAGTGAAGGGGTCATGAGCCTGCTCCGCCGTGCTGTTGTGTCGTCACATCTATCTATTTTAGCGATAGATACCAACGTGAATCTATCCGCTTTTGGCGATACATTGCCGCCATTCCCTGACCAAAGAGAGAGACAGACCATGCGTACGACCCGTGACCGCCTGCGCCACGCCATCGGCTTCGAATTGATTGGCCTGCTGATCGCCGCCCCGCTGGCCAGCTGGGTGACCGGCGTCGGGCTCAACCACATGGGCCCCCTGGCCCTGTTCTTCTCGGTGGTCGCCACCGTCTGGAACTATGTCTACAACATCGGGGTGGACAAGCTGCTGCTGCGCTATCAGGGCCACACCCACAAGGCGCTGTGGCAGCGGGTGCTGCATACCCTGGGGTTCGAGGGGGGCCTGCTGATCGTGGCCCTGCCGGTGATGTCCTGGTGGCTCGACATCGGCCTGCTGGAGGCGCTGGTGCTGGATATGGGCTTCGTGCTCTTCTACCTGGTCTATGCCTTCGTCTACAACTGGAGCTACGACAAGGTGTTCCCCATTCCCATGGGACAGGTGCAGAAGGCGCTGGGATAAGCGATTCGAGGGGTAAGGGCGAGGCACCATCATGCGATGGCATGATGGTGCTGAAGAGGGCCTCGCGGGGTCAGGCCTGGGCCTTGACCTCTTCCGGCGGGGTGTCGTCCTGCCTGGTTTCCTGGCGCATCATGGCTTCGAGGTCGCTCTGGTACTGGTTCAGCATGCGCTGGGCCGCCACCATGTCCCCCTTGTGCAGACGCTCGAACAGATGGTGCTGCACCACGCCATTGAGATACTCCACCGTGACGGGCTGCTCCAGAGCCGACAGCAGCTCCTCCTTCTCCAGCTCGGCGTTGATCTCATCGACGCTGGCACGCAGCAGGCCCGCCAACTGCACCAGCATGCGACGCTCGCCTTCGCGCAACAGGCTCAACATGCGGTTTCTCTGCTGCTCATTCTGTTGGGTCATACATTTCCTTACGTAGAATTGGAACAAGCCCGCTCATTCTGCCCTGTCCTTTTCACAGCGTCCATCTCGGGCGCATGACTTATTCCGGGTGCGGGGGGCCGGGTGCTATTTGCCCCCCGGCCCGGTATAGTAACGGCTGATCCAGGGGGCCCGTGCGCCCCGTTGCCGAGACCGTCCATCCCTATGACCGACGCCATTCTGGTGCTCTGCACCTGCCCCGACGAGACCAGTGCAGACCGCCTCTGCGAGCAGCTGCTCGACCAGCGCCTCGCCGCCTGCATCAACCAGCTGCCCGGGGTCACCTCCGTCTATCGCTGGCAGGGCAAGACGGAGCGAACCCGGGAGATCCAGCTCGTCATCAAGAGTCGGGCCGCTCTGTTCGAACCCCTGCGCCAGTGCATTCTCGCCCACCATCCCTACGAGGTACCGGAGATCCTGGCGCTCCCGGCAAGCCAGGGCCACCCTGCCTATCTCGACTGGTTGACACAGGAGACCTCATGACCGCCTCTCGCCCCCTCTCCTTCCTGCTGATGCTGCTGGGCCTGCTCTGCGTCCTGACGACGGCCCCCGCCCGGGCCAGCAGCCAGGATCTGCTCGGCAGCCTCGGCATCGAGACCCAGCCCAGATTCCTCAAGGTGGATCAGGCCTTCGCCCTCGAGAGCGAACAACAGGGTGATCGGCTGCTGCTCCGGATACGCATCGCCGACGGCTACTACCTCTATCGCCACAGTATCCGTGTGAAGGGAGAGAACCTCACCTTCGACGAGCCCGTCCTGCCCCCCGGCACCGAGCACGAGGATGACTTCTTCGGCAAGAGCCGGGTCTATTACCAGGAGGTGCAGATCCCCGTGGCACTGACCCGGGTCGGGGACGCGGCCAGCCTCACCCTGAGTTACCAGGGCTGCACCGAGGGACTCTGCTACCCACCGACCGACAAGCGGATCGCCGTCGGGCCCCTCGCCGCCCCCGCCCGGGCGGAAGCGGCGGCCCCCCTTCAGGCCACCGACGTGCCGGGCAGCCAGCAGGACAGGCTGGCGGCCGCCCTCGGCAGCCAGGGGTTCTGGATCAGCGTCGCCGCCTTCTTCGCCCTGGGTCTCGGCCTCGCCTTCACCCCCTGCGTCTTCCCCATGTATCCCATCCTGACCGGGATCATCGCCGGGGCAGGGCATCGCCTCTCCACCCGTCGCGCCTTCCTGCTCTCCTTCGTCTATGTGCAGGGGATGGCGGTCACCTATACCCTGCTCGGGCTCGTCGTCGCCTCGGCGGGCCTGCAATTCCAGGCGGCCCTTCAACACCCCTATGTGCTCATCGGCCTCTCGGTGATGTTCGTGCTGCTCGCCCTCTCCATGTTCGGGCTCTACACCCTGCAACTGCCGAGCAGCCTGCAAACCCGTCTCTCGGGCTTCTCCAACCGCCAGCAGGGCGGATCCGTGGCCGGCGTCGCCATCATGGGCATGATCTCGGGACTGGTCTGCTCCCCCTGCACCACGGCGCCGCTCTCCGGGGCCCTCATCTACGTGGCCCAGAGTGGCGATCTCTGGCTCGGCGGTGCGGCCCTCTATGCCCTCTCCCTGGGCATGGGGCTGCCGCTGCTCTTGCTCGGCACCTCTGGCGGCAAGCTGCTGCCCAGGGCCGGCGCCTGGATGGATGTGATCAAGCAACTCTTCGGTTTTGCGCTGCTGGCGGTACCCATCCTGCTGCTCTCAAGGCTCCTGAGCGACCAGATGTCCACCCTGCTCTGGCTCGGCTGGGGGCTGGTGCTGTGCGGTTATCTCTATCACCACAACCAGCATCGCGCCCATTCGGTGGGCAAGAGCCTCGGCGGCTTCGTCCTGCTGCTGGGGATGATGGGTCTGGTGGTGGTGGGCAAGGATCTGCTGCTGCCACCCGAGGGGGCCAATGCCGCCGCCCAGACCCAGGCCCCCCGATTCATCCGCATCAAGACCCTGGACGATCTCAAGGTGCAGCTCGCCGCCGCCCGCGGCAAGCCGGTGCTGCTGGATCTCTACGCCGACTGGTGCGTGGCCTGCAAGGAATTCGAGCACAAGACCTTCAGCGACCCCGATGTGCAGGCGCGCTTCAGCGAGATGGTGCTGCTGCAGGCGGACGTCACCGCCAACGACGACGCCGATGTGGATCTGCTCAACGACCTCAACGTGCTGGGATTGCCGACCCTCATCTTCTTCGATCGCGATGGCAACGAGGTGAACGGCCAGCGGGTGACCGGCTTCATGGGGCCTGCCGAATTTCTCGGCCAGCTGGACAAGCTGCGCTAGATGGAGCTCCGGCGTCTGTCAGCGTTTCACCCAGAGCACAGGGGCTGGCTGGAGGAAGTTGTCATGGCAGCCCCAGCCTACAGCTGGCTGACCGAAAGCAAGGGGCCTGTCCCTGCGGATGCCGAAGAGATACTCAAGGTCTGTCCACCGGGGATGGGGCAAGAGGACAAGTTTGTGCTGGCCGTGCTGGAGGGGGAAGAATTGCTTGGCTGCGTCGATCTCATCCGTGGCTATCCCACACCGGATACCGCCTATCTCGGTCTGCTGCTGTTGAAGGAGTGCAGGCAAGGCCGTGGCATCGGCAGCCAAGTCGTCCTACGGCTCATGGAGATGGCGGCAAACTGGGGTTGCACCAACATGCGGCTCGGGGTCATAGAAACCAACCTGCCAGCTCTGCATTTTTGGACCAAGCACGGCTTCCAGCAAGTAGATCGCAAACAGATCGCCGGGTTCAGCGGCGATACCCTGGTCATGACCTGCATCGTTCGCCGTCCCCTTACCTCGGACCTGCCATAGACTGCTGATTTTTCTGGCTATCCCTTGTATCTGGCCCGTACCGTGGCAAACTTTGCCCCTCCTGTCTCGCATCATCCGGAGTTTTGATGAAAAAGTGGTTCATCCCCCTGCTGGCCCTCTGGCTTTATGGCTGCAACGCAGGTCCCGATGAAGAGACCATCCAGAGCCAGGTCACCGCCAGGTTGCAGGCGGGCACAGATGCTGACCTGTTCGACATCCGCGACTTCGCCGTGCTCGGCAAGGAGGAGCGGATGGAGGGGGTCTATCTGGTCAAGGTGAGCTACCAGCTCCACTTCAAGCAGGGACTGGATCAGTTGCAGGTGCTGCACGACGAGGATCTCGTCTATGACAGGGTCGGCCCCTTCCAGCAGGAGATGGGGCTCATGGAGCTCGAGCGCAAATATGGCGACTTTGAGGCAGGCCAGGCCCTGGCGCAGGAGACCCAGGTCTGGATGATGAAGACGGAGCAGGGCTGGCGCCTGGCCGAGCCAGACGCGACGCAGCAGGGATAATCCCGAGCCCCCCTCCCCCTAGAGCAGATCCTTCAGCCGATACCAGAGCATCCCTAGCGCCAGCAACGGAGAGCGCAGCGCCGGGCCACCCGGGAAGGTCATGTGAGGGACGCGGCTGAAGAGATCGAAGCCCCGGCTCTCCCCCTTGATCGCCTCCGCCACCAGCTTGCCCGCCATGTGGGTGGCATTGAGGCCATGGCCCGAATAGGCCTGGGCATAGAAGACGTTGGGATGCTGCTCGAGGCGGCCTATCTGGGGCAGCCGGTTGGCGCCTATGCCTATCATGCCCCCCCACTGGAACTCGATGGCGGTACCCGCGAGCTCGGGGAAAACCCGCAGCAGCTTGGGCTGCATGAAGGCCTTGATATCGCGGGGGTCACGGCCCGAGTAGTTGCAGGCCCCGCCGAACAGCAGGCGACCGTCCGCCGACAGCCGATAGTAGTCGAGCGCCACATTCTGATCGCACACCGCCATGTTCTGTGGCAGCAAGCGCTGGCGCAGGCGCTTCTCCAGTACCTGGGTGGCGAGAATGTAGGAACCCGCCGGCAGCACCTTGCCCCCGAGATCGGGCTGGAGGTCGCCCAGATAAGCGTTGCAGCCGATCACCAGGTAGTCCGCGCTGACCCGGCCGTGGGCCGTGGTCACCTCGACCCGCTCGCCGTAATCGATGTGGGTCACCCTTGAGTGTTCGAACAGGGAGACCCCGAGACTGGCTGCCGCACGCGCTTCGCCGAGGGCCAGGTTGAGAGGATGCAGGTGACCGGAGCCCATGTCGATCATCCCGCCGATATAGCGATCCGACCCGACCACGGTGTGCATCTCCTCCCGTGCCACCATTTTCAGTGCGTGCCGGTAACCCAGGCTAGCCAGGTGCTCGGCATCCTCCTCGAACCCCCTCAGGTGGCGCGCCTTGGTGGCGAGATCGCAATAGCCCCAGGTGAGATCGCACTCGATATTGAAACGCTCGACCCGCTCGCGCACCAGCTGCACCGCTTCGATCCCCATGAGATCCAGCTCCCGCACGCCCGCCTCGCCAATCCAGCGGGCAAACTGGCTGGTATCGTGGCCGATGCCGCGGATCAGCTGGCCGCCGTTGCGCCCCGACGCTCCCCAGCCAATGCGGTTCGCCTCCAGCAGCACCACCTTGTAGCCGGCATCGGCCAGGTTGATGGCGGTGTTGAGGCCGGTGAAACCGCCACCGATGACGCAGACGTCCGCATCCAGCTCACCACTGAGCTCGGGCCACTGCCGATGGTCGTTGCGAGTGGCCGCGTAATAGGAGGCCGTGTGTTCCTGATGTCCCTGTCTTCCTGTCTGCATGCTCAGCATCCTGCCTGGTTGCATTCGTTTACTAAATTAAACGGGTGTCATCGATAATACTCAGCCCCCCATCCCCAATCCAGCCCGTCAGGATCACAGAAATGCAAAAGGCGCCCCGAAGGGCGCCTTTTCATGCAATCAAGGTGCTGCGAATTACAGTACGTCGATGGCGTTCAGGTCGGAGAAGGCCTTCTCCAGACGCGCGATCATGGAAGTCTGACCGGCACGCAGCCATACGCGCGGATCGTAGAACTTCTTGTTCGGCTTGTCGGCACCTTCCGGGTTGCCCAGCTGGCCTTGCAGGTAGGCTTCGTTGGACTTGTAGAAGTTCAGCACACCTTCCCAGGTCGCCCACTGGGTGTCGGTGTCGATGTTCATCTTCACCACGCCGTAGGAGATGGATTCGCGGATCTCTTCCAGGGTAGAGCCGGAGCCACCGTGGAACACGAAGTCCAGGGACTTGGCAGGCAGACCGAACTTCTCGGAGACGTACTTCTGGGAGTTGTCCAGGATCTTCGGAGTCAGCTTGACGTTACCCGGCTTGTACACACCGTGCACGTTGCCGAAGGAGGCAGCGATGGTGAAGCGCGGGCTGATCTTGGACAGACGCTCGTAGGCGTAGGCCACGTCTTCCGGCTGGGTGTACAGGGAGGATTGGTCCAGGTGGCTGTTGTCCACGCCGTCTTCTTCACCGCCGGTGCAGCCCAGTTCCAGCTCCAGAGTCATGTTCATCTTGGCCATGCGGGTCAGGTACTCGCAGCAGATGTCGATGTTCTCTTCCAGAGACTCTTCGGACAGATCCAGCATGTGGGAGGAGAACAGCGGCTTGCCGGTTTCGGCAAAGTGCTTCTCGCCCGCGTCCAGCAGACCGTCGATCCACGGCAGCAGCTTCTTGGCGGCGTGGTCGGTGTGCAGGATCACCGGTACACCGTAGGCTTCGGCAACGGCGTGCACATGCTTGGCACCGGAGATGGCACCCAGGATGGCAGCTTGCTGGCCTTCCAGCTTCAGACCCTTGCCGGCGGTGAACACGGCACCACCGTTGGAGAACTGTACGATAACCGGGGCTTTGACCTTGGCAGCAGCTTCCAGCACGGCGTTCACGGAGTCGGTACCGACGCAGTTGACGGCCGGCAGAGCGAAGCCGTTTTCCTTGGCGATGGCGAACACTTTCTGAACGTCATCACCAGTGATCACGCCGGGTTTTACGAAGTCGAAAATTTTCTTAGACATGTTTAATCGTCCTGTCTCGTATGCCGTTAATAAAAAGTGGGGGGTTCATCATGAACCGGCACAGCGGCCACATGATAAACGAAACGGGAGGCTTTTGCCCCCCGTCCCGGGTCAATTAGGCTTTGGCGCGCTCTTCGAGAATCGCGACAGCCGGCAGTACCTTGCCTTCTACGAACTCCAGGAAGGCGCCGCCGCCGGTGGAGATGTAGGAGACCTTGTCGGCGATGCCGAACTTGTCGATGGCAGCCAGGGTGTCACCACCGCCAGCGATGGAGAAGGCCGGGGAAGCGGCGATGGCTTCGGCGATCACCTTGGTGCCTTCAGCGAACTGGTCGAACTCGAACACGCCGACCGGGCCGTTCCACAGGATGGTCTTGGCGTTCATGATGATGTCGGCCAGGGCCTTGGCAGAATCCGGACCGATGTCGAAGATCATGTCGCCGTCAGTCACGTCGGACACGGACTTGATGGTGGCCGGGGTGGATTCGGAGAATTCGCTACCCACAACCACGTCGGTGGTCACCGGAATGTTGGTTTCGGCAGCCAGTTTCTTGGCGGTGTCGATCAGGTCGTGCTCGCACAGGGACTTGCCGACGTTGTGACCGGCAGCAGCGATGAAGGTGTTGGCGATGCCACCACCGACCACCAGCTGGTCAGCGATCTTGGAGAGGGATTCCAGCACGGTCAGCTTGGTGGAGACCTTGGAGCCACCCACGATGGCAACCATGGGGCGCTCGGGCTTGAGCATGGCTTTGCCCAGGGCTTCCAGCTCACCGGCCAGCAGGGGGCCTGCACAGGCAACCGGCGCGAACTGGGCCACACCGTAGGTGGAGCCTTCGGCACGGTGAGCAGTACCGAACGCATCCATTACAAAGACGTCACACAGGGCGGCGTATTTTTTGGCCAGCTCTTCGGTGTTCTTCTTCTCGCCTTTGTTGAAACGGCAGTTTTCCAGCACAACCAGCTCACCGGCGGCGACGTCTACGCCATCCAGGTAGTCTTTGGCCAGACGAACCGGGCAGGACAGTGCGTCTTTCAGATAGTTGACAACCGGAGCCAGGGAGAATTCTTCGTTGTATTCACCCTCGGTCGGACGACCCAGGTGGGAGGTGATCATCAGCTTGGCGCCCTTTTCCAGAGCCAGCTTGATGGTCGGCAGAGTCGCAACGATACGTGCATCGGAAGTGACCTTGCCGTCTTTTACCGGCACGTTCAGGTCAGCACGGATCAGAACGCGTTTGCCCGCCAGATCCAGGTCGGTCATCTTGATAACAGACATATTCAGTCCTCTATATATTTTCAGGTAATGTTAAAAAAACAGTAACCTTGCGCCCGGTGCAGACTTTCAGCCTGCGGCCATCATGGCCCGGGTGGTATCCAGCATGCGGTTGGCGAAGCCCCATTCGTTATCGCACCACATCAACATCTTGACGAGGTTGGCATCGCTGACCCGAGTCTGGGTACCATCAATGATGCAGGAGTGTGCATCATGATTAAAGTCTACGGAGACCAGTGGCTCTTCCGTGTAGTCCAGAATACCGTGTAATGTACCTCTGGATGCCCGTTGCAGGGCTTGATTTACGTCACTAACTGTCACTTTTTTACGAACAGTAATGCTCAGATCCATGGCGGTTACATTGATGGTGGGTACCCGCACCGCGATCGCCTCGAACTTGCCGGCGAAGTGGGGAAGGATACGTTCCAACCCCTTTGCCAGCTTGGTGTCCACCGGGATGATGGACTGGCTGGCTGCCCGGGTTCTGCGCAAGTCGCCGTGATAGGCATCGATGACTTGCTGATCGTGCATGGCCGAATGAATTGTCGTAATAGTACCACAATTTATCTCGAATTCTCGATGCAATGTTTCGATGACGGGGACCACGCAGTTGGTGGTGCAGGAGGCGTTGGAGACGATCCGCTCCCGCCCGGTCAGCACCTGGTGGTTGACCCCGTAGACGATGGTTGCATCCACGTCCGCATCCGCCGGATGGGAGAAGAGCACCTTGCCCGCTCCCGCCCCCAGATGCAGCTCGGCATCGGCCCGGGAGCCAAACACCCCGGTGCAGTCCAGCACCACGTCCACCCCCAGCGCCCGCCACGGCAAGTTCGACGGATCCCGCTCGGCAAACAGGGCGATGAGATCCTCCCCCACCTGCATGCTGTTGCCCGCCAGCTGCACCGGATAGCGGAAGCGGCCGTGGCTGGTGTCGAAGCGGGTCAGGTGCACCATGGCCTCGGGGGCCGCCAGCTCGTTGATGGCCACTATCTTGATGATCTTGTCGCGGCCGCTCTCGTAGAGGGCCCGCAGCACGTTGCGGCCGATGCGGCCATAGCCGTTGATGGCAATCTTGATCATGGAAACGTTGTGTCCTTAGCTGCGACAAAGGGATGGGAGGAAGGGGCGACTCACGAGAGCAGTGCCTCGCGAAAGACGCCGCGGGCCAGCAGTGCGGCACCGAATACCCCGGCGCTGTCCCCCAGGGCCGGCGCTATCATGGGGGTGGCGAAACGGGGGTTGAACAGAAAGGGCAATACCGTTTCGCGCCCGGCGCGATAGAGGCTCTGCACATTGCCCACGCCGCCACCGATGACGATGACGTCCGGATCGAGAATATTGATCACGTTGGCGAGGGCCTGGCCGAACAGCAGGTGCAACCTGTCCATGGTGAGCCTGGCGACGTGATCATGGGCACTGGCCGCAGCAATCTGGGCGAGCGAGAGGCGGCGTTTGGTCCTGGCCTCGTACCAGGCCTCCAGCGCCGGGCCGCTGATGAGGGTTTCGACGCAGCCGCGCTTGCCGCAGTAGCACTCTGGCCCCTCCGGCAACAGGACGTTGTGCCCCCACTCCCCGGCGATGCCGTGGTGACCGTTGAGGATCTGGCCGTTGATGACGATGCCGGCCCCGACCCCGGTGCCCATGATGATGCCAAACACCACTTTTGCATCGGGATGCTGCTGGCGCACCGCCCCCAGATGGGTTTCCGCCAGGGCAAAACAGTTGGCGTCGTTGGCGATGAGCACGGGGACGCCCAGCCTGCGCTCAAGATCTTCCTTGAGCGGCTTGCCGTTGAACTCGGTGGTGTTGCTGTTTTTCAGCAGCCCGGTCTGGGGGTCCCGGGCCCCTGGCGTCCCCATGCCGATGAGTGCAGGACGCTGACCGAGTTTGGCGGCACACTCGTCCACCAGTTTGGCGATCTGGCCCAGCATGTGCTGGTAGCCGCCGCGCCGTTCAGTGGGAATGCGGTGGCGCAGCAACACCTCGTCGCCATCGAGCACCACGCACTCGCACTTGGTCCCGCCAAGGTCGATGCCCCAATCCCACGCCCGCTTCTCCATCCAGCCTCCTGCCCCTCAACGACCCCATCCCGGCCACGACTGCCAACATGGGGGTGCAGTGTAACCCGAGCCGCGACCAGGATGCAGCCCCCTGTGTCACGGACAGCAAAACGGGGCCCGCAGGCCCCGTTCATCACGCTGTTTGCCGCGCTCAGCGACCGTGGTACCGGGCGGAGAGCTCATGCACCGCGTTGACGAACACGCCAGCATGTTCCGGGTCCACATCCTGATGGATGCCGTGCCCCAGGTTGAAGACATGGCCGTTGCCATGACCGAAACCGGCCAGAATGGTGGCGACCTCTTCGCGGATCCGCTCCGGGGTGGCGTAGAGCATGGAGGGATCCATGTTGCCCTGCAGCGCCACCTTGTCGCCCACCCGGCGTTTGGCGTCCGCGATGTCGGTGGTCCAGTCCAGCCCCAGGGCATCGCAGCCGGTGGCGGCGATCTGCTCCAGCCACTGGCCGCCGTTCTTGGTGAACAGGGTGACCGGCACACGGCGGCCCTCATGTTCACGGATCAGGCCATCGACGATCTTGTGCATGTACTGCAGGGAAAAGTCGCGGTAATCCCGCGGGGTGAGCACGCCGCCCCAGGTATCGAACACCATGACCGCCTGGGCACCCGCCCTGATCTGGGCGTTGAGATAGCTAATCACGCTGTCCGCCAGCTTGTCGAGCAGCAGGTGCAGGGTCTGCGGCTCTGCATACATCATCTGCTTGATCTTGGTGAACGCCTTGGAGCTGCCCCCCTCCACCATGTAGGTGGCCAGGGTCCAGGGGCTGCCGGAGAAGCCGATGAGCGGCACGTCGCCCTTGAGCTCGCGGCGGATGGTGCGCACCGCATTCATCACGTAGCCGAGCTCGTCTTCCGGATCCGGGATGGGCAGGGCCTGCACGTCGGCCATGGAGGTGATCGGGCGCTCGAAGCGCGGGCCTTCCCCGTGTTCGAAGTAGAGGCCCAGCCCCATGGCATCGGGCACGGTCAGGATGTCGGAGAAGAGGATGGCGGCATCGAGTGGATAGCGGCGCAGGGGCTGCAAAGTGACTTCACAGGCCAGCTCGGCGTTGCGACACAGGGACATGAAATCCCCCGCAACGGCGCGGGTCGCCTTGTATTCCGGCAGATAACGGCCAGCCTGACGCATCATCCATACCGGGGTCATGTCCACTTCCTGGCGCAGCAGGGCACGCAGGTATCGATCGTTCTTCAGCTCTTTCATCCCAGTTCCTGAGTCATGTCACGCATAAAATGGCGGACATGATACCACTTTGTGCAAGGCTGAGGGCGACCCTGACGCCGCACATCACCGCAGGAGTGCAAAGATGTGAGGGGGCGCATACAAGCGCCCCCGTTTTCCCTCAACGCGCCTCGGCGAGGCACTGTTCGATGAGCCGACGCGCTATGGTGCCATGAGGGGGCAAGCGCGGCAGCCGGTCAGCCTCAAAGAAGCCTGCCGCCACCAGTTCGTCATCCTGCACCCGGATCTCGCCGCTCTCGTAGTCGGCGGTGAAGCCCATCATCAGGCTGTGGGGGAAGGGCCAGGGCTGGCTCGCCACATAACGCACATTGGCCACCCGGATGCCGCTCTCCTCGAACACCTCCCGCGCCACGCACTGCTCCAGATTCTCCCCTGCCTCCACGAAGCCGGCCAGCACGGTATACATGGGATCATCCGCCTGATAGTGACGGCGGTGGGCTGCCAGCAAGATAGCCGGCCCCTTGCGCACCGCGACGATGATGCAGGGGGAGATGCGCGGATAGACGACATGGCCGTGATGACACCCCTGGGCCCACTCCCCTTCCCTCGGGGTCATGGGGGCGCCGCACTCACCGCAGAAACGATGGGTACGGCGAAAAGTGGCGAGCTGCCAGGCCCGTCCTGCGAGGCGAAAGCCCTCTTCGTCCCCCGCCACCATGAGCTGGCGCAGCGGGGCCATGGCCCCGGTCTCCGCCTCAGCGCCCAGATCCAGCAGATGGCAAGGCTGGCCGTCCCACTCGTCGAAACGCTCGAAGGGGGCGGTGTGCAGATGGGTGGGCAAAACGGCGCGGGGCCCTTGTGGAATGCGCCCCTGTTCATCCAGCAGGACGAGGTGATCGCCCCCCAGCACGAACCAGAAGGCCTGTTCAGTTGATGACATATGATGAAGGCTCTTGTTGAGAATGCGCGCGGCACAGGATCGTTTGCCTCATCATCTTACGAGCGGGAAGGGCCGATGGCGACCCCCGACATGGCCCTCTTCTCGCCAGGCACGCCATGAAAAAAGGCCGCCTCTGGCGACCTTTCATCCTGTTGACCGCCGGGGCGATCAGTTCATCCAGCGCTCGCTGCTCTTGCGACGGCGCGGGAGCATGGGCAGGAGGATCCCGAGCAGGATGCCGCCCCCCACCATGGCACCACCACGGATGAACCAGTCCATCTGCATGTCGTGCTCACGGTTGTCATAGCTCTGGGTCAGGGCGTCGTTCTGTTCCTTGAGGCTGCTCATCTCGGCGCTCTGGCTGTCCAGACGGGCTTTGAGGCTGGCGATCTCCTTGCTCTGCTCGGCGATCTTGCCATCCTTCTCGGCGAAGCGTTTCTCGTTGTCGCCATTGAGGTTCAGCAGACGGGCCTTGGCTTCGTCCAGCTCTTTCTGAACCTGGGGAAGGCGTTCACGCAGGCTGATCTCTCCCTGCAGCTCGCTGTTCTTGATCCAGCCCTCGCGGCCACGACCGTCCACCACCTGGGTGAATCCGGCCTCCTGGTTCACCGCCTTGACCTCCAGCGGCTCACCGGCCTTGACGCTGCCGAGGATCCGGTACTGGGTACCCGGACCGTTGTGGATATAGGTAAAGATGTTGTCTGAAACATAGCGGGTATCGGCCAGTGCCTGTTGGGCACACAAGCAGATCAGGATCCCGAGAAGGGCGCGCATGGTCGATCGATTCTCTTCGTTGGATTAGGTTGCAGGCCGAATGTTAAGCCGCCTGCGGGTCAAAGGACAAGCAAAGAAAAGCGCCATCTCCCCGAGTGAGAGCTGTCTCGCAGCGCCGCCGGTTTACGACGCGACCATTCCAGACGTCGTACCTACTTCTGTTTCAGCGCCTGCACCTCGGCGCGCAGGGCCTTGAGCTCTTTGAGCAGTTGCGCCTGCTGCTCGCTCTGTTGGCGTCGCCACACCGCGGTGTCGTCGTTGGTCTTGCCGGGATGGACGAACAGGCTGGCCATGAAGCCGCTGAGGGCGCCAAACAACCCCACACCAAAGAGGATCAGCAGGCTGGCGACGAAGCGCCCCTCCTCCGTCTTGGGCACCAGATCCCCGTACCCCACGGTAGAGAGGGTCACCAGCGTCCACCAGAAGGCATCGTAAGGAGTCTGGATCTGGCTGCCGGGTTGCCCCGTTTCCAGCCAGTACATGACGCCGGAGCCGACCCCCAGCAACAGGAAGAAGAGGAAGAGAATGCCGGAGAGAGTGGTTTCGTTGCGTTCACGACGGAACATGGCCAGCAGATCCGGTCTGTCCCGGAGCAACTGGTAGACCCGCCACAGCTGGATGAGCCGCGCCCAGCGCAGTTGCTCCACCATGGGCAGGCTGCCGGGCAGATAGAACCAGTTGCTCTTGAAGAAGGCCATCCTGTCGGAGGCTCGCGCCCAGCCATAGGCGAAGTGAGCGAGGAAGAAGTAGCAGATCAGACTGTCGACATCATAAAAGAGCTGCAAAGTCTGGGGGCTCAGTTCACCGTGCCCCAGCCAGCGAGCGGCCACCAGGCAAACCGAAATCACGGAGAGAAACCCCATCAGCAGATCCATGGTACGCAAATGAGTTAAGTGATGTCGCATACATTTTCCAACTTTAAGCACGGTGCAAATTAATAAAAAGGAAGATAATGCCGATAGCTATGACGGCAAAGGAATAATGGACGTTGAAAGGAGAAAAATTATGCAGTTGAACCCGCTGGAGAGGCGCATGAGCAACATCCGACTGGTGCCCAAGGTGGTGCTGCTCATGGTGTTCAGCACCCTGCTGCTGCTGGCCAAACTCTGGTTCGATGCCAGCAACCTGGAAGCGACCCTGCTCAGCGAGGGCATTGATGCCGCCATGGCCAACACCATCGCCGATCGCCTGCTCTGGACCGGGCTGGTGGAGACGGCGCTCATGGGGGTCGTCTTCGTGGTGCTGCTGCTCACCGGCTCCCGCCTCATGGTCAAGCAGGTCCACTACCTGGTGGGGCTGCTGGAGCGTTTCGCCAACAAGGATCTCAGCCACAGCGTGCTGCTCAAGTCCCGGGACGAGTTCGGCGACATCGCCAAGGCGGTAGCCCACTCCCAGGAGAACCTCAAGGAGGTGTTCGGGACCCAGCGTGCCGCCTGCAAGGAGCTCAACGAGATCGCCTCCCAGGTGACTCTCTGCATGGATGAGGCGAACGAGGCCATCAACGAGGAGTTCACCCAGATTGAGCAGCTTGCCAGCGCCATGAGCCAGATGGTGGGTGCCATTCGAGAAGTGGCCAACCACGCGGAGCAGGCGTCCCACGCCACCGCCGAAACCAGCCAGCTGGCCGAGGAGGGCAGCCGCTGCGTGGCGGCTACCG
>NZ_CAWMFQ010000381.1:25500-28195 GCF_963866995.1 Aeromonas sp. ZOR0002
ACACTCTCTCCGGCAACATCCAGCGCTCCTCCACCGTGGTCAACGAAGTGGAGCACGGGGTCGATCGCATCGGCTCCGTGGTGGACACCATCCGCAGCATCTCGGAGCAGACCAACCTGCTGGCCCTGAACGCCGCCATCGAGGCCGCCCGCGCCGGTGAGGCGGGTCGCGGTTTTGCCGTGGTCGCCTCCGAGGTGCGCGAACTCGCGAACCGTGCCCAGGCGGCCACCGTCGAGATCCAGAAGATGATCGAGCAGCTTCAGGGCAACGCCCGCCAGGCCGTCGGCCTGATGGCCGAGAGCGTGCAGCAGGCGGACAAGGGGGTGGAGCAGGTGACCCAGGCAGGTACCCAGCTCGACACCATAGTGCAGCGGGTGCAGGGAGTGGCCGACATGAACCGCCAGATCGCCGCCGCCTCCGAGCAGCAGAGCTCGGTCGCCGAGGAGATGAATGCCAACCTGGAGCAGGTCAAACAGGTGGTGGAAGGCTCCGTCGTGGTGCTGCGGGAGCTGAAAGATGCCTCCGAACTGGTGGAACACCACAGCCAGACGCTGGACAGCCATATCCAGGCCTTCAAGCTGGCCTGATGCTGGCACCCATTGTCAAACCTTCAGGCTGGCCTGAGGTCGTGATTTGAGTACACTGGAAGGCCCCCTTAGGGGCCTTTCTTTTTTCATCACGGCAAGGAGCCAGGATGCAGACCACAGAACGTGCGCTTGAGATAAGCGACGACAAGGGGCGCCTCGACGTCCCGCTCATTCACCGTTTCCTCAGTGAAGAGGCCTACTGGTGCCTCGGCATTCCCCTCGCCACCCTGCAGCGGGCCATCAACCACTCCCTGTGCTTCGGAGCCTATCTCGACGGCCAGCAGGTCGCCTTCGCCCGGGTCATCACCGACAAGGCCACCTTCGGTTATCTCGCCGACGTCTTCGTGCTGCCCGAACATCGCGGGCGCGGTCACAGCAAGGCCCTGGTGGCCGCCATCCTCGCCCACCCGGAGCTGCAAGGGCTGCGCCGTCTCTCCCTCGCCACCTCCGATGCCCACGGCCTCTACGCCGGCTTCGGTTTTGTTCCGCCGAGAAGCCCCGGCAGCCTGATGGAAATCTACGACCCCGAGATCTACCGGCGTCCCTGAGCCCGGCCGATCGCCAGATCCGTCGCCGGATCACCTTCCGGGCAGCGGCGCTGTGACGCCAGCGCCCGGGAGTGCTAGATTGGCAGCCGGCATTTCACTCTCCCTGCAGACTCGTCAACCACAAGGATGGCAACCGTGGCCCAGCACTCTCCCTCTTTCTCCGCCTTCTCTCCCTTGTTGCAGGAGCAGGCCCTGCGCCACTGGCAGCGGCTGCTCGCCCTGGCGCCCCAGTATGACGCACTGCCCGAGCCCACCCGCCAGACCCTGCTGACCCTGCTCGGCCTCTCCGACTTTGTCGCTGACTCCCTCATCAAGCAACCGGGGCTGCTGGCCGAGACCCTGGCATCGGACGCACTGACCCGGGCCGAGCGCTGGCCCGCCTATGAACCTGAACTCGCAGCCCTGCTCGCCGAGGTCGCGGACGAGGAGGCGCTCAAGCGCATCCTGCGCCAGTTCCGCCGCAGCCGCATGCTGGTGATCGCCTGGCGCGAGCTGCTCGGGGAGTCCGAGGTCGAAGAGAGCTTCATCCATCTCACCAAGCTGGCGGATGCCCTCATCTGTGGAGCCCGCGACTGGCTCTACGCCAAACAGTGCAGCGAGCTGGGCACCCCCATGGACGGCGATGGTAACCCCCAGCCGCTGCTCATCCTCGGGATGGGCAAGCTCGGCGGCGGCGAGCTCAACTTCTCCTCGGACATCGACCTTATCTTCACCTTCCCCGAGAACGGCTACACCGTTGGCGGGCGGCGGGAGCTCGCCAACCAGCAGTTCTTCATCAAGCTGGGGCAGCGTCTCATCAACGCCCTCCACCAGCCCACCCAGGATGGTCAGGTGTTCCGGGTCGACATGCGGCTGCGCCCCTTTGGCGATGCGGGGCCGCTCGCCATCTCCTTCGCCGCCATGGAGGACTACTACCAGCATCACGGCCGCAACTGGGAGCGCTACGCCATGGTCAAGGCACGGGTGCTGGGCCCCCAGTGCGAACACGCCATGGCCCTGACCGAACTGCTGCGCCCCTTCGTGTTCCGCCGCTATATCGACTTCGGCGTCATCGACGGCCTGCGCCAGATGAAGGCGATGATCGCCGCCGAGGTGCGCCGCAAGGGACTGGAGGGCAACATCAAGCTGGGGGCCGGGGGCATTCGCGAGGTGGAGTTCATCGCCCAGGCGCTGCAACTCATCCGTGGCGGGCGCGAGCCCGCCCTGCGGGTACGCCACCTGCCCGAGGCGCTGGCCGCCATCGCCCAGGGGGGTGCCCTGGAGGGGAGCCAGTGCGAACGCCTGCTCACCGCCTATCGCTTCCTGCGCCGGGTGGAAAACATCTTGCAGGAGATCGGCGATCAGCAGACCCAGACTCTGCCCACCGAGGATCGGGATCGCCAGCGGCTCATCACCACCCTCGGCTTTACCGACTGGGACGCCTTCATGGCCCACCTCGATGAGGAGATGGCCGCCGTCCATCAGGAGTTCGTCGCCGTGGTGGGGGAAGAGAAGGAGGCCCCCGCCCACCTGGAACAGCTCTGGCTCGATCTCTGGCGCACCGAGCTTGATGCCGCCGAG